>CAVHYW010000052.1:0-15111 GCA_963640475.1 bacterium
CTTTTTTGCAGAGCTAATTTTTTTCAAAAACCTCTTGCTTTTTATTAGCTGGACTGTTCCAAAGGGATTTTTCCGCCCCCTGCCCGTCGAATTTATCCTCTCCGCTTCTGCCACACGATGTCATACCCCAGCGCATCCGCCAACTCCACCGCCTCGCCGTAGCGAAGCGAACCGCGCTTGAGCTTGCCGGAGAGATTGGGGACGCTGCGGCTCCAGCCGTATTCATCGGAGAGGTAGTCCACCACCTCGGTCATGGTCATGCCGGTGCGGACAATGTAGGACTTGATCTCATTGCGATAGGTTTCAGATTTTCTCATATTCAAATGTTCCTCCTGTTTTTTCGGCGCGCTCTATGGTAAAATGGGTTTGTCAGATCATGACACCCGTTCGCCATAGGGCGCTGATTTTTGATGTACGGCTTTTTGCTGGAAATGCTGTCGATGATGCGTTGGTCACAGGCAGCACCCTCAGCTTTTGCCGTTTGGTGTGTCTTTGCGTGAGACGGCGAAATGTCAAACTGGATAGCAAACGTCGTTCGCTACCGGATAGCGCTCTGTTCCGTGCAGATAACCGCACAGCGCAGAAAACTATTTCGTCGTTTTCACTTGCTTTGATTTTGACTTTCGATTTTGCCGCTCTTTCCGAACATCGTTCCTGCCCGGGACTCTCACCCCGGCGTTTTGTTCTCCTTGGTGCGCTGGATGCGGCACTTCGCCGGAGAACATATCCCGTTCGGACGGTCATGCAATTTTCAAGGTTCAGGTGCGATTGCAAGACCATTTTAGCGAAAAATATAGCCCTCTCCCGTATATCCAAGAGGTAGGAAAACGCGCCGAAAAACGCAGATTTCCACGCTTATGGACAAGACCGGAAAAGGGCAGAAATTTGAAGGGAGGACACCGCCATGCAGCCAAAACTCACCATTCAGGAACGGCTCAAAGACCTGCGCGTGGAGCGCAGTCTGACGCTGGAACAGCTATCTGCGGAAACAGGCATTTCAAAGTCTGCGCTGGGAAAATACGAAGCCGACGATTTCAAGGACATCAGCCCGTTCAGCATGGTGGAGCTGGCAAAGTTCTACGGCGTGTCCACCGATTACCTGCTGGGGCTGACAGAACAAAAAAATCACCCAAACACAGAGCTGGACGCTCTGCATTTGGGTGATGATGCAATCGAAGTATTGAAAACGAGTAAGTTCAACCACCGGCTGCTGTCGGAGCTGATCTGCCACAAGGATTTCCAGCGTTTCATGCTGGACGCTGAGATTTACGTTGACCGGATTGCGGATATGCGGGTCAACGATATGAACGCCGTGCTGGAAGCCGTCCGTCAGATGGCATTGATGAAAAACGGCGGCGATGAAAATGACCTGTACCTGCGGACGCTGGAAGTCGCGCAGATCAGAGAGGATGAATATTTCGGAAGCCTGATTTCGGATGACCTGAAGGGTATTCTCCGCGACATCCGGAATGAACATCGCCCTGACACCATGACTGCGGATCAAAGCTCCTTCGTAGCAACCGTACAGGGTCAGTTGCAGGATGCAATGAATTTTGAAGGCAGCTCTGAGGAAAAGCAAATCCGTTCGTTCCTCGCTACCTTTGGCATTGATTATGACAAGCTCTCGAAAGAGCAGTTCATCTCGCTGATTGAAATACTCAAACTGTCCAAATACTTGAAAAGCCCAATCAACCAGCGTGGAAAAGCAAGGCCGCAGACGCCGCATGGCAAAGGGAAACGGAAAAGAAAACAGTAAGTAAGGGACATATCTGCCTACTGTGGCAGGTATGTCCCGTACTTTGCGGATGCGAAACAGCTTCACTCATCCAGATCCCGCTGCTTGACCCGCAGTCTGTTGATAGCCCGCGCAAGGCTTGCTTGAGCCGAACGATGCTCCTGAATACTTTTCTTTTGCAAAATTTCTTCTCTGGCCTCATCCGCAGCCCGCTTTGCACGATTTTCGTCAATGTCCTCTGGCCGTTCAGCGGTATCCACCAACACAAGGACTTCTTCGCCTTCCGCTTTCACAAGCCCTGCGGAAACGGCGGCAGTCTGCGCAGGTTGTCCGGGAATTGTGTATTGCAATATCCCCGGAACAACTGCGGCGATCATATTGCTGTGTCCAGCGAGGATACCATATTGCCCTTGTATCGTAGGAACGATTAAGGATTCACATGCACCCTCATAGAAAGCACAGTCCGCCGCCAGAATGTAGACCTGGAAAGGCTTACTCATGATTTGCCTCCAACTGCGCAGCCTTTTTTACCACATCCTCAATGGTTCCAACATTGTAGAACGCAGCCTCCGGGTATTGATCCATGCTGCCGTTTACGATCGCCTGAAAGCCCCGGATCGTCTCTTTCAGCGGTACATAAACGCCGGGAATACCTGTGAACTTCTCCGCAACATGAGTCGGCTGTGCAAGGAATTTCTGAATCCTTCGGGCTCGAGTAACGGTCTGCTTGTCCTCGTCACTCAATTCGTCCATGCCGAGGATCGCAATAATATCCTGTAACTCATGATACTTTTGAAGAATTTCCTGTACCTTTCGTGCAGTCTCATAATGCTCCGCCCCCACGATAGACGCCTCCAAAATGCGGGAGGTGGATGCCAGAGGGTCAACAGCGGGATAAATGCCCTGTTCCGCAATCTTTCGGCTCAGCACGGTTGTTGCGTCCAGATGGGTGAATGTGGTAGCGGGCGCCGGATCGGTCAGATCGTCAGCGGGAACGTAAACAGCCTGCACGGATGTGACCGATCCGCTTTTTGTCGAGGTGATCCGCTCCTGTAGTGCGCCCATTTCCTCCGCCAGCGTGGGCTGATAGCCAACAGCGGACGGCATACGCCCAAGCAGCGTGGAAACCTCGCTGCCCGCCTGCACAAACCGAAAGATATTGTCGATAAAAAGCAGAACATCCTTGTGTTCTTCATCACGAAAATATTCCGCCATTGTCAGGCCGGAAAGCGCTACCCGCATACGGACGCCGGGAGACTCGTTCATCTGGCCGAATACCAGCGCCGTCTTTTCTGCGACGCCGCTCTCCTGCATCTCCGTCCAAAGATCGTTGCCCTCACGGCTGCGCTCGCCCACGCCAGTAAAGATGGAATAGCCGCCATGCTCCATAGCGACATTATGGATCAACTCCTGAATGAGAACTGTTTTGCCAACACCAGCGCCGCCGAACAAGCCGATCTTTCCGCCTTTCGGATACGGCTCCAACAGGTCAATGACTTTAATGCCCGTTTCCAAAATTTCCACTGCCGGCTGCTGCTGTGCAAATGTGGGAGCTTTTCTATGAATCTCCCCATGCTTCTCCGTATCGGGGACAGGCTGCCCGCCGTCGATGGGCTGCCCCAGGACGTTGAACATCCTGCCAAGGGTACATTCACCTACGGGAACACGAATCCCGCAGCCATCAGCACGCACTTCCATGCCGCGCACAATATCTTCACTTTCCGCCAGCATAATGCAGCGCACCGTGTCACGTCCAATATGCTGTGCGACCTCCATGACCCGCTCCGCACCCTCTACGGTTACACGCAGAGCGTCCTTGATTTTGGGAAGCTGTCCATGCGGGAACCGCACATCAATGACCGGCCCCGACACTTCCACGATTTTTCCTATGTTCATGAAGCACTTGCCTCCTTTAACCGCTTCTTTCTCTGAGCCTTTGCACCGGAAGAAACCTCTGTGATCTCCTGTGTGATGGCGGCCTGCCGGACACGGTTATACTGGATCGTCAGGTCATTCAGAATCTCCTCGGCGTTTTGATTGGCAGAATCCATAGCCGACATTCTGGCATTCTGCTCACTGCAAAAGCTATCGACCAGCGCACTGTAAATAAAGCCGGAAATATAGCTGTGCATCACATTGTCCAAAACCGCACCCACAGAGGGCATAAACTCAAATGGTACGGTCACAGCTTTTTCCTTGGAACTGGGAGCAAACTGCGCCCGATGGAATGGGAGCAGCCGCGTTGATACTGCTTCTGCCTCCCGGCTGTTTTTGAGGTCAGTATAAACCACAAATATTTTGTCAACGATACGCCGTTCAAACAAGTCCAGCAGTAAGCCGCTGATTTCTCTGGCACGCTGCAAGGTAGGGTTTTGAGCCGTATACAAAAAACTCTTTTCAATGGGGATGCGGCGCTGCATAAAAGCCTGCCGCCCATATTCGCCAACCACAAAAAGCTTGGTGTCCGGGTGCTGGTTCAGCAGCTTCTCTGCCTCTTTGATCGCGTTTTGATTGTATGCCCCCGCTAAGCCCTTATCCGCTGTGATGACAAGCACAGCATAGGTGCCATCCGGGGCAGGGCTGCCGTCAGCGGGATAGAAATACTTACTTTCCACATCGCTGACTGTACGGAAGATCCGCTTGATCTCACCCTGTAGGGCGCTGAAATAAGGGCGGGTATTTTCCAATTCACTTTTGGCCTTCCGCATTTTTGTGGATGCAATCAGATACATGGCGTTGGTGATCTTCTGCGTATCCTTTACGCTGTTGATCCGGCTCTTGATCTCCTTTGTGTTTGCCATTCACGCTCACCGCCTTATACTGCCTTGCCTGCGGAATACTTTTTCAGAAATTCACGCGCCAAGTCGAGGATGTCCTGCCGCAGTTCATCGGAAAGCTGGCCCTTCTGGTCGATTTCCTGACAGAGATACGAAGCCTGTGTTTCCACATAGTCGATCAACCCCGCCTGGAATTTTTTGATTTCCCGGACGAGAATCTGCTGCATGACATGATCCAACGCCGCAACAAGCGTGATGACCTGCTGGTGCTGCTTCATGGGATGGGACTGCTCCTGCTTCAGCAGCTCCATAAGTCCCTGCCCATAGGCAAGCTGCCGCTTGGTGGCTTCGTCCAGATCACTTGAAAACTGTGTGAAAACTTCCATTTCACGGTACTGCGCCAGTTCCAGCCGCAGGGCACCAGCAGCCTTTTTCATCGCCTTGGTCTGGGCATCGCCGCCTACGCGGGACACGGAAAGACCTACATTGACCGCCGGACGCTGCCCGGAGAAGAACAGGTCACTTTCCAAGAAAATCTGTCCGTCTGTAATAGAAATGATATTGGTGGGAATATAAGCGGACACGTCGCCCGCCTGCGTTTCTACGATGGGAAGCGCCGTCATACTGCCGCCGCCCTTCTTTTCCGAAAGGTGGGCAGAGCGTTCCAACAAGCGGGAATGGAGATAGAACACATCGCCCGGATAGGCTTCACGTCCGGGGGAACGCTCCAGCAAAAGGGAGATGGAGCGGTACGCGATGGCGTGCTTGGATAGGTCATCATAGACGATCAGCACATCCTTGTCCTGTTCCATAAAATATTCGCCCAACGCACACCCCGCATAGGGTGCGATATATTGAAGCGGAGCGGAATCGCTGGCGCTGGCGCAGAGGATGACGGAGTAGCGCAGCGCATCATGCTCACGAAGCGTCTGCGTGAGCTGCGCCACGGAGCTTGCCTTCTGTCCGATGGCTACATAGATGCAAATGACGTCTTTTCCTTTTTGATTGAGGATGGTATCCAGCGCGATCGCGGTTTTGCCCGTCTGTCTGTCACCGATGATCAATTCACGCTGCCCCCGGCCAATGGGAAACATGGAGTCAATGGCAAGGAGCCCTGTTTCCATAGGCTCATTGACGCTCTGGCGGTCAATGATACCGGGAGCGGGCCGCTCGATCGGACGATAATCCTCGGCTTCAATCGCCCCCATATCATCAATGGGATTCCCCAGCGCATCAATCACACGCCCGATAAAGGCGCTGCCCACCGGAATACCTGCGGCCTTTCCGGTACGCTTCACGGGGCTGCCCTCAGAAATATCACGATCATCGCCAAACAGAATACAGCCGATGTCCTGTTCACGCATATCCTGTACCATGCCGCAAATACCGCTGGAAAAGACAAGGATCTCCCCATACTTTACACCGGGCAGGCCGCTTACTCTGGCGATACCGTCTCCGACAGACAGCACTTCACCGGATTCCTCCGGGAGAATGTGCGGTGTCCAGCTTTCCAGTGTTCTCTTCAGGAGCGGCAGAACATTTCTCTTTTCATTTGTCACTGCTTTCCATTCGGCTTTCAGCAACTCAAGACGATCATCAACGCTCCAGTTGTAGCAGTCGGTTCCCACAATCAGGCGAAAACCCATTTTCAGCGAAGTATCCTGCCGCCATTCCAAAGTGATACCGCAGTGATACTTTTCCTTTAGGAAATCGGCAAACCGCTCCATGCGAGCCGCATCGGGCTGAACGGCGCTATACAGGAACGCCGTGGAAACTTCATTCTTCATGGCTTTGTCCATTCTGATGTTCACCTCCCGCAGCGGCAAAAAAATCATCACAGACCTGCTCCATAGACGTATGGATTAGGCGCCCCGCCGCAGCCGCAGCCAGTTCGCCGATCTCTTCCTGTGCGGAAGCGAGTATCTTATCGTATTCGGTCTGTGCTGCCGTTTTGGCGTTGGAAATGATTGTTTCCGCCTCAGCATGGGCAGCCTGAAGCTCCGCGTGCTTTGCCGTTTCAAGTTCCTTGGCCGCTAATTCTTTTTTCTGTCGGAGTTCATCATCCACTTTTTCCAGTTGTGCCTGATGCTCCTTTTCCAAGGCCGTGGCGTGTTCCAATTTGCTTTCTGCATCTGCGTTCATCTGCGCATAGTATTTTGTTCTTTTGCTCATAAAGTCTTTGACAGGCTTATATAGAAGAATATAAAGGCCAGCAGCTAAGATGGCAAAATTGAATAAATGAAGAAGGATCTGCTGCCAGTCAATGTTCAGAGGGATTCCCATTCTAAACAGCCTCCTTACAGTACGAAGATGATCAGGATTGCGACGATCAACGCATAAATGATAGCGGTTTCTACGAACACCAGACCTAACATCAGGTTTGTGCGGATTTTACCTTCGGCCTCCGGCTGACGAGAGATTCCCTCAGCAGATTTCGCAATCGCAATACCCATACCAAGTGCGCCAGCCGCAGCAGCCAGACCGATAGCAAGAGCAGCAGCCTGTGCTTTGTCGCCAGTTGCGTTTTCTTCAACAGTTTCCTCCGTAGAAACGGCTGTTTCCTGAACATCCGTGTCCTCCGCTGCATAGGCAGGAATGGCAAGGGCGGTCAGGATCAGAGCCAAAATCAGAATCGCGGAGAACTTTTTCAGAATCGTTTTCATTTCAAATAAACCTCTTTCATAAATTCATTATTTTTTCTGCGGCTCGGATACTTCGCCGTAGAACAGTGCTGTCAGCATCGTCAACACATAGGTTTGGATCAGCGCATGGAGCAGGGTAAATAGAATACCGACCACAACAGGCAGCACAAAACTCAGGCAGACATAGTAATACACCAGTTCTGTCACCAGCAGACCGCTCAGCAATGCGCCGAACAGTCGGAAACTCATGGAGATTGGAAGCGAGAAGTCTTTCAGTGTTTTCCCAACACCCCGCAGTCCATTTCCAACAATGCCGCCGGAGAGGATCACCAGATAGGACAGGCATCCTAATGCGATTGCCGCATTGATGTCTGATAAGGGAGCCGGAAGTGCAATCGACAGCCCGGCTGTTGTGATGCCCTGAAAGCCGAACAATTCAAATAGCGTACTGACAAAAATATAGCTGCCAGCGCCAAAGATATAAGCGCCCAAAAAGCCGTTGCGGTGCGGACTATTGGATTTGGCAAGACCGTCAAACAATCCCACCCATTGTTCCAGAAGAAGTTGGAAGCGGCCGGGTACATACCGAAACTTCGGAATCACAAAAATCCGGATACACGCTGCGATGATCAGCAAAACCACAGTGATGGTGATGGCTGAGATCAGCGCAGGATTTACATCCTTCAACCCCCACAGGCTGATTCTTCCGGTTTCGTGCAGAACGGCATCCCGCATAACTTCCTTGATCGTTTCGTGCTTAACTTGGGGTTGCTTTGCTAAACTGCAAACTGCACCCCAAAGCAGAAGCATGATGATGCAAACCCACGGAATAAGCCGGACGCCCAAACCTCGCTCCTGTTTGATTTGGCGATTTTTCATTCTGCGATTCCTTCTTTCAGGAGTTCTTTCTCAATCTTCTTTTCCTCCGCTCCGTTCACGCGGCGGAACAGCAGCCGGAACAGCGCCCTGGCGATGGGGCCTGCCAGGAACAACTGCACAGGCAGCGCCATGATGAAGTTCCGGCAATAGGTGGCAAGGTAATTGGGAACAAACTGGTTGGTGAAGCCATAGCCATGCCAGACACCAAGAATACTGGCCAGCGCCACCTGAGAAACGACCGTAAATGTCTGAATAGCAAAAATAATTGCGATGGGACGATCACCGGGTTTTACCACACGGAACGCAAAATGCTTGGCAACATGACTGGAAATGAAATAGGCACACAAAAAGATGATGACAAATTCCAGCCACATCCCCTTTAGGGCAATCAGAAATGTTGCGTTCGTAAAGGTGTCAGTCGCTAACACCGTGTTATAGAGCGTCATGATATAGACCATGATCCACGCGGTAACAGCGGTAAAAATAACGGACTCAAATTTTGTTTTTGGCATACTGGGTTCCTCCTGCTTTTGAATATCGATCTTGGTTTTGATTGCGTGTTCTCTCCCGATTGAAAAAAATAAATGCCCCTCTGCCGTCTGACATTGGCAGAGTGACATTTATTGTCTTACGAATATAGGATATGAACAAAGCAGTGCCCAGCAAGCATAAGCCTGCTGGGCACATCATGATTATACCTGAAATCTGCTCACGATTTCAAGCGAAACTTTTATCGGCAAAGCATTTTTGTAAATCTTGTCGCAGAGATGTATATATTCCGTATTTGTTAGAAATAACCATAAGCACCACCGGAATAAATAAAAATCGGCACCTGCTTTTGGCAGGTGCCGATTTCTATTACCCTATAATGCGCTTGAATTTTTGGCGTAAGTGGCGTAAGTTTGGCGTAAATCCGCTTTTGCGCACTCAAAAAATCAAGCAATTTCAAGGCTTTGCGGCGTCTCTTAGTACATGCCGCCCATGTCACCCATGCCGGGCGCGGCAGCGGGTGCGGGAGGCTCGGGCTTGTCGGCCACCAGAGACTCGGTGGTCAGCACCATGCCGGACACGCTGGCAGCGTTCTCCAGAGCGCTGCGGGTCACCTTGGCGGGATCCACGATGCCGTTGGCGATCATGTCGCAGTACACTTCCTTATAGGCATCAAAGCCATAGCCGTTCTGGCCGGAGGTGCGGACCTTCTCCAGAACCACGGAGCCGTCGATACCGGCGTTGGCCGCGATCTGACGGATGGGCTCCTCCAGCGCCTTGGCCACCATCTGCACGCCCACCTTCTCGTCGCCCTCGGTGCTCTTCAGCAGCTCGGTAACGGCGGGGATGACGTTGACGAAGATGGTGCCGCCGCCGGCCACGATGCCTTCCTCAACGGCGGCCTTGGTGGCGTTCAGGGCATCCTCGATGCGCAGCTTCTTCTCCTTCATCTCGGTCTCGGTAGCAGCACCGACCTTGATGACGGCCACGCCGCCGGCCAGCTTGGCCAGACGCTCCTGCAGCTTCTCCTTGTCGTACTCGCTGGAGGTGACGCCGATCTGGGCGCGGATCTGGGACACACGATCCTTGATGGCCTGCTGGTCGCCCATGCCGTCCACGATGATGGTGTTCTCCTTGGTGACCTTGATCTGACGGGCGCGGCCCAGCATATCGATGGTGGCGTCCTTCAGGGTCAGGCCCAGCTCCTCGCTGATGACCTGGCCGCCGGTGAGGATGGCGATATCCTGCAGCATCTCCTTGCGGCGGTCGCCGAAACCGGGGGCTTTGACGCACACCACGTTCAGAACGCCCTTCAGCCGGTTGACCAGCAGGGTGCTCAGGGCCTCGCCCTCCACATCCTCAGCGATGATGAACAGCTTCTTGCCGCTCTGCAGCATCTGCTCCAGCAGGGGCAGGATGTCGGAGATGACGGAGATCTTCTTATCGGTGATCAGGATATAGGGATCGTCCACGATGGCTTCCATCTTCTCGGTATCGGTGACCATGTAGGGGGTGATGTAGCCGCGGTCGAACATCATGCCCTCGACGACCTCGCTGTAGGTCTCGGCGGTCTTGGATTCCTCGATGGTGATAACGCCGTCGGCGGAGACCTTCTCCATGGCCTCGGCGATCAGCTTGCCGATGGTCTCGTCACCGGAGGAGACAGCGCCCACGCGGGCGATATCATCGGTGCCGTTGACCTTCTGGCTCTGGGCCTTGATGGCGGCCACTGCGGCATCCACGGCCTTGGCCATGCCCTTCTTCATGACGACGGGGTTGGCGCCGGCGGCCAGATTCTTCAGACCCTCGCGGATCATGGCCTGTGCCAGCAGAGTGGCGGTGGTGGTGCCGTCACCGGCCACATCGTTGGTCTTGGTGGACACCTCGCGCACCAGCTGTGCGCCCATGTTCTCAAACGGATCGTCCAGCTGGATCTCCTTGGCGATGGTAACGCCATCGTTGGTGATCAGGGGCGTGCCGAACTTCTTATCCAGCACCACGTTGCGGCCCTTGGGGCCGAGGGTGACCTTTACGGTATCGGCCAGCTGATTGACGCCGGCTTCCAGTGCCTTGCGGGCTTCATCGCCGCGCTTAATGATCTTAGACATATAACTTGCCTCCAATTTGTGAGATAGTATCGGGCCAAATTTCAATCATTTTTGTGACGACATGCGCGTCACAAAAATACTTTGACCCAGCCGCCCTGGGCGGCGTTCACCAGTCCGCAGACTGGTGGTAGGGATTCTAAAGGGGGAGCGATCCGAGCGCTGCCAGTGGCAGATGAAGCGAGGTGAGCGAGTGGCAGCGGTCAAAATTTCAAGCGCCCGCCGTAAGGCAGCGCAGAAATTTTGGGCACCGCAACAGGCAAGCCTGCTCCCCCTTTAATTGTCACTCCACGATGGCCAGGATGTCGCCCTGCTTGACGATGATGTACTCCACATCATCCAGCGTCACCTTGGTACCGGCATACTTATCGGTAATGACCTTGTCACCGGCCTTCACGGACATGGTAACGGTCTTGCCGTCCACAGTACCGCCGGGGCCCACGGCGATCACTTCTGCCACAGAGGGCTTCTCCTTGGCGCTTCCGGTCAGGATAATGCCGCCCTTGGTGGTCTCCTCGGCCTCGGTCATCTTCAGCACCACACGATCAGCAAGCGGTGTCAGCTTCATAGTTGGTTGCCTCCTTATATTTTTTATTCTTATCGAATACAAGTTCGCGTTAGCACTCGAACTCTTTGAGTGCTAACGCTGATTATCATACCACACTTTTCCTGAATTTCAAGGGGAAAATGAAAAAATCACAAAAAAATCACAAACACTTTCTATTTTGCCGTGGCGTTGCAGGAGCAGCCCTCCGGGCCGAAGAAGTTCAGCTTCTTATCGCTCATGCGGATGGTCACGTCGCTGTTGGTCATGCACTCGCCGTCCAGACAGGTAACGATATCCGGCTTTGCCGAATGGATACGGATCACCTGCGGCGTGGAGCAGCGGGCGTATTCCGGGAACTTGGCGTACCCGCCCTTGGAGTAGGGGCCTACAAATTTGGCGAACGTCACGCGGCTGACCTTCTTCACCACCAGCGTGTTCAGCACGCCGTCGTCCATGCGGGCCTCGGCCACCGGCATGAAGCCGCCGCCGTAGTAGCGCCCGTTGCACACGGCCACCAGAGAGTAATCGTCCTCCACCGCGTCGCCGTCCAGCTCCACCGTCCAGTGGGAGCCGATGCCCTTGAAGAGGAAGTTCACCGCCAGAGACGCGATATAGCTGGTCTTGCCGTCCAGCAGCGGGCTTTCACTGTATTTATGTACGTCTGCGGCCACGCGGGCGTCGATGCCGGAACAGGCGATGGTCAGGGCGATGCGTCCATTGACGTCGATGGCGTCCATGGGGAACTGCGGGCCGTCCCACAGATTCTCCGCGTCGGCAAACAGGGCCGCCGCATCGCCGAAATTCTTCAGGAAGTCGTTGCCCGTGCCCACGGGGATGACGGTCATAGCAGCGTTGTCGTAGCCGATGACGCCATTGGCCACCTCGTTGACGGTGCCGTCGCCGCCGCAGGCGTAGAACCGCAGCTCCTCGCCGCTGTCGCACAGCCTGCGGGCCAGCTCGGTGGCGTGGCCCTGCTTCTTGGTGAGGATACACTGCACATCCAGCCCGTGCTTCTCCCGCAGAGCGTCCGCCATGTCGTAGATGCGCTGCCGGCTGTCGTACTTGCCGGCGTTGGGATTGATGATAAAAATATGCTTCACAGTAATATCCCCTCCGAAGAGTAATTTTTTTCTATTGTACCAGCGCCGTGAGAAATAGGATGAACAAACCTTTAATTTTGCCGCGGCAGTTATTGTGCTGCCGTAGGGGCCGATGTTCTCAAAAGCCCCGATGATTTGTCATAGGGCGGGGTGACCACACCCCGCCGCAGATAATTCTGCGAGATGTCGGACGGCGGGATGTGGTCATCCCGCCCTACAAAACCCTACCGATATTCAGGTAATGTGGATAACATGAAATCGTCAGATTTTGCGCCAGTCAAACCTTGTTCCCATACATAAACACATCACACTTTATCATGCCGTTATAGAGCTTCCGCTTTTTGGCGGCCTGCTGGCCGAAGGTGCGCTCGAACTCCGTGTGACTGCTGAGCACCAGCGTGCGCCAGCCCTCGGGAAGCTTCCGCCACACCTTGCCGAACTCCCGGTACAGCTCCTCCGCTTCCTGCTTTTCCATCAACCGCTGGCCGTAGGGCGGGTTGGTCACCAGCTGGCCATAGGGGCTGTCCCGATGGAAGGTGCGCATGTCGGCCACCTCAAACCGGATATCCTCCGCCACACCGGCCTTGTGGGCGTTGCTGCGGGCGATGGCCACCGCCTGAGGATCCACGTCGCCGCCCCAGATGTCGTAGCTGCCGTGGAACTCCTTATCCCGCGCTTCGTCCTTGGCCTGCTGCCAGCTGTTGGCGGGAACAAAGCCCCATTGTTCCGCGTCGAAGGCCCGGTTCAGGCCCGGCGCGCGGTTGCGGGCGATCAGCGCCGCCTCGATGGGAATGGTACCGCTGCCGCAGAAGGGGTCGCAGAAGGGGTCGCGGCCACGGTAACGGGACAGCTGCACCAGCGCCGCCGCCAGCGTCTCCCGCAAAGGCGCTTCCACGCCCACGGCCCGGTAGCCCCGCTTGAACAGGCCCTCGCCGCTGGTGTCCAGCGTCAGCAGCACCTGATCCTTGAAGATGG
Organism: bacterium; assembly: GCA_963640475.1. Lineage (GTDB taxonomy): Bacteria > Bacillota > Clostridia > Oscillospirales > Oscillospiraceae > Vescimonas. Next base: position 13,250 of record CAVHYW010000052.1, read on the forward strand.
CAAAGCGCACCTGATACTTGGTGCCGGTCTCCGGAAACTGCTCCAGATGATAGGCGGCCTTCATCCGCTCCACCATGGCCTTTTTGATGATGCTCTGGCAGGCGGGAACGGCGTGGAGCTGGGAGGAGATGGAGTAGCCCTTCACCGGGAAGGCCGCGTCACGGGGCAGATAGTCCTCCCACGCCACGGCGCGGGTGCCCTGAAACAGCTCCTCGAAGCTGCGGGCCGGGAAGTCCGCCAGCACCAGCATCACCCGCGCGCCGCAGCGCAGGTTGATGTTCAGACGGGCGCAGTCCTCCAGCGTGCCCCGGCACAGGACGCGGCCGTTCTCCGCCTTCACGTCCCGCAGGCCCAGACGCTTGCACTCGTCGCTTACCAGTTTTTCCAGCCCCAGCAGACAGGGGATCACATATGTATACATCGCGTTACCTCGAAAAAATGTCATATATAAATGACAGTATACCGAAAATTATCCCAAAGCGCAAGGCAAACGGCAAAAAAATAACAGTGGAAGAATCGCCGCGCATCGTGTATAATAGAAAGTACCGGAAATCAGGGCCTTACGGGCCATGTAAACTTCAGGTTGCGCGAAAATTTCCGGCAAAAACGCAAACGCAACTTGAAGTTGATAGACATTTTCGCAGAATATGCTACCATATCCCCAGAAAGAAACGGAGGAAGCAGAACATGTCCTTTGGAGACCAGCTGCAGGAGGTGCGGCGGAAAAACGGACTGACGCAAGAGCAATTTGCCGAGGCGCTTCAGGTATCCCGCCAGGCGGTGAGCCGGTGGGAATCCGGCCGCAGCTACCCGGAGGTGGATAAGATCCTCTATATCTGCAACCGCTACGGCGTGTCCATCGGCCAGCTGTTCGCCGAGGAGAACCCCGTCCCGGAGAGCGGCAGACCCCAGCCTGCGCAGGAAACGCCGCAGCCGCCTAAGGACAGCCTGTTCACCTCGCTGGATTCTTTCATCACCAACTTATCCCCCAAAAGCAAGTGGATCGGCATTGGCATACTGACGGGCGTGGCGCTTCTGGCGCTGCTGATCGGCCTGTGCCTGAAAGGAGGAAGCGGAGATATGTCAACGATCATATGGATCGCCGCCATCATCATCTTCGGCGTGGTGGAGGCGGCCACGGTGGGCCTTGTGTCCATCTGGTTCGTCATCGGCAGCGCGGCGGGCCTGATTGCCGCGGCGCTGGACGCGCCCATCTGGTTACAGGTGGTGGTGTTCTTCATCGTGTCCATCGCGGCGCTGATCGCCACCCGGCCGCTGGTACGGCAGATCAGCAAGAAGGGCGGCGCGGCCACCAACGCCGACCGGGTGCTGGGCGGCACGGCCCGCGTCACCGAAACCATCGACAACACCATCCCCTCCGGCGAGGTGTATATCGACGGCAAGACATGGACGGCCCGCAGCCAGTCCGGCGCGGTCATCGCCCCGGAAACGCTGGTGACCGTCATCCGTCTGGAGGGCGTCAAGCTCTATGTGGACGTTCCCCACGACTGTAAGCAGTAAGCAGGAAGCTATACATCTATTATTTTAAGAAAACAGGAGGAAAAGAAAATGGGAGCTTATATTGCGATCGGCGTACTGGTGGTTTTAATCCTGATTCTTGTGGTCAGCAGCATCCATGTGGTACAGCAGTCCAAGGCATTCGTGGTGGAGCGTCTGGGCTCCTTCAGCGCGGTGTGGGGCAATGGCCTCCACTGGAAGTGGCCCTTCATCGAGCGTGTGGTGAAGAAGATCAGCCTGAAGGAGCAGGTGGCGGACTTCGATCCCCAGCCGGTCATCACCAAGGATAACGTCACCATGCAGATCGACACCGTGATCTACTTCCAGATCACCGACCCCAAGCT
>CAVHYW010000053.1:0-15085 GCA_963640475.1 bacterium
GTCTATAACTTCATCGGTGCATTTGACTTCACACGGGCAATCGAAAATGCCCGCAACACAAGTAAAAAAGAGCAAAGAACGGCATAGCCGTTAAGCTACACCGTTCCTTGCTTCAATGTTTTCCTAAGTCACCGCCGCATCGGGTGGTGTTTTTTTGCGTGCGCCTCAGCTGTGCCCTCTCTTTATCCCCATTTACGCAAAAAGCCCCACACGGATCAGGACGGGAGTGTACTTGATCCATGCGGGGCCTTTTGCCATATCAGGTTCTCTCTGCTCTGCGCAGAAGCCGCTTGCGCGGCAAGCCGATGTAACGCCCTCCGGCGGCGTCCGGACGCTCTCTGCCTAAGGGGCGGGCCGCTGCGATCAGCCCGCCGTCTGATCCGGACGGCACAACCTGTACCGGAGCAAACGTGTAACGCATATTCCCCTCTGATATGGATAGACAGATGCTTTACAGCTGTCTATCCATATAGTTTGACCAGCAGGGCAAAACGTAACATGAAAATGGAAAATTTTTCATTTTTTCTGTGCTTATTCTTGGGAATAGATGGAAGCGATCACCTGCTCCATCTCTTCCGCGCTGATGGTGCCGACGATCACGCACTGAAAGTCCCCGTTGACCCACGCCGCCTTTTCCAGATCCATGTCGGTAAAATGGTAATGCAGGATGCCGCCATAGTTCCAGACGCCTGTCGGCTCCTGATCCTTCTCTATGATGATCCTGTTATCATCCTGACCGATCGCGTAGTATCGCAGGCTCAGGAACTCCTCCCCGTCGCCCACATACATCACGCTCAGCACCAGATTCTCCTGACAGGCCGCCCGGCAGTCCACCGGCGCACCCAGTCGCTCCGGCACCCACGCAGGCAGCAGCTGACCCCGAATATTGAGGTCTGTCAGCATCTCCTGCGGCGTATCGTATTGGCGCTCCTCTTCCGGCTCCATATCGTTCCGGCCCAGTCTGGCATCGTTGGCAGCCGTCTGCTGCGGGTCCAGCTGGAACACCTGAGACGTCCAGCGGGCCACCGCCTGAAACACATTGCCGAACGCCTGCACCGAAATGGCGCCGATCAGCACGATCAGCACCGCCGCAAGCGTAATGATCCTGCGGAAACCGCGGTGGCGGGATGCCTTCTTCGTTTTGGCGGTATCCTCCTCGGGAAGCGCCGGATACCGCTGATGCAGCTGCGCCAGACGGGCCTCCATGTCCCGCTCGGGCACCTCCGGCACAGCGTCGTCTGTTTCCAGCGCCGTAAACAGCGCATCCAGACGGGCCAGCTCTTTATCAGAAAACGCAGTCCCCTCGCAGCGCTGTGTCAATTCGTCCAGCAATATCTCGTTGAGATCATTGACCGGACGCGGTCTCTCTGTATCGGGCATCCCGTTCACCTCCTTATACCGTAGTTTGACGGACGGCGGGAAATGTTACACATCATCGTCGTCCTCCCGCAAAAGCGCCTTACAGTGCATTCTGGCGCGGTACAGCCTGACGCGGCAGGCCTCCTCTGAAATGCCGTAAAAGGCCGCGATCTCCTTATGGCTCATGCGGTATTCATAAAAGCAGCACAGCACCTGACGCTCCGCCGCGGAAAGCCCCTGCGGCAGCTTCTCCGCAAGGGGCAGCTGATCCGAAACATGGGCAGAGATCACCTCATCCAGCAGCGGCTGCTCCACATGATAGCGCATCCGCTGCATCTCGGAACGGCAGAGGTTGACCACCACCGCTTTCAGCCATGCCCCGATATTTCCACAGTCGCCCAGCTCTCCGGCGCTTTTCTTGTCCAGAAAGACCACAAAGGCCTCCTGCGCCATATCCTCCGCCAGCTGCATATCGTGCACATAGTGCATGGCGATCTTGACAAGCTTGGGAAAATGCTCCCGGAACAGAGCGTCCTCCCACACGAATCCCGACATGTCTCGTTTCCTCTTTCTCCGTTGATACGTACCGCACAGGCAGTTGTCTGCCGCTAACAGCTCCCCTATTATATGCTTGCCCGCCCGTTCCGTCAACCATGGTTTTCCATTTTCGCCATACTTGACAAGGCTCCTTCCGCGACCTTATAATAGGATCCCATCAAAGAACAAGGAGAAGACCCCATGCAGCATTTTCGCAGATCACATTTCTTCGCTCCGCTGGTACTGGCGCTGTGCCTGCTGCTGACGCTGGCAGGCTGCAGCGGCAAAAAGCCGCTGCTGGAGCAGCCCATACAGCCCCTCACCTGCGTACAGCCGGTCTCGTTTCCCGCCATGATCTCCCGCGGCGGCGGGCAGGTACTGATCGGCTGGACAGATTATGAGGAAAACGTCACCCATCTCAGCGTAATAGACATCGCCAAAGACCGCGAGACCGCCTCCCGCCAGCTGGACGGCTGCTGGGATCTTCAGGCGGAGACCTTTACCGACGGTACTGCCGCGCTGTTCAACTGGGAGGACAGCACATGGCAATTTATCGGCAGCGACCTGTCCACCACCGGGACATTTTCCAGCCAGCAGCCCGGCGGCGTATTCTCCCACGACGGCAGCACCTACTATTTCGTGCAGGACAGCGTGCTGTGCCGCGCTGACGTAGCCAGCGGCGCGCAGGAACGGGTCGCGCTGGCCGACGACATGCGCTTTGTGGACATTGCCGGTATCTATCCCGATTCCGATACGCTGTTCCTGCACTGCCGCCTGTCCCCTTACAGTACATATTCCGGCACGGCCATTCTGGACACAGCCACCGGTGACTGTACCATGCTGCAGGAGGAGTGGTACACCCCCTACTACGGTGCCGAAGGGCCGGAGTTCCTCTGGTTCAGCGAGGAAACGGCGGACTATGATGTGCTGTACGCCGCCGACGGTCAATATTACCGGGTGGACGGCGGGCTGCTGAATGGCAGTCAGGCGGATCTGATCCCCATTTCCGGCTCCCCCTATCTGGTAAGCACGGTGCTGGACACCACCCTCTACCGGCTGGACAGCAGCATTTCTGCCTGTCAGCTAACGGCCCAGCAGCTGAACGGTGTCCTTCGGGACGTTATCTGGCTGCCGGATGAGGCTGTCATGCTGGGCTGCGCCTACGATGACGGCGGCGTGTTCCATCTGACGGCCATCGACCCGGCGCAGCTCACCTTCACGCCGCAGGCCGACGCACCGGCCATCGACTCCCCTATGGCGGTGGATACCTCCCTGCTGGACGTCTATTGGAGCGAGTTGGATGGTCAGCCGCTGCCCGCCACCTTACAGGAGGTGCGGGACTACGCCGACCGGCTGGAGGAGCGCTACGGTGTGACCATTCTGCTGTCGTCTCAGGCAAAGGAGGCCTGCGGATCCGTGTGGGATGCCGTTATCACCACCACCGACGAGGCGGGACTGGCCGACGAGCCCCACGCCATTGCCCGGATGCTGGAGGCGCTGAACCGCACTCTGGCGCTGTATCCGGAGGACTTCTTCCTCCAGATGCGCAACAGCATGGGCGAGGGCGGCGTCCGCATCATGCCGGTGGGCCACATTGACAACGACGTGAACGCCATCGGTCTGACCAGCGAGAGCTATGAGTGGCAGAATATCTTTATCGACGTGAACATCGACGCCTTCGAGGGCACCATCTGCCACGAGATCTGGCACGCCACCGAGGGTGTGATCCTCACCCGTAACTGGAGTTCCTTCGATCAGGAGGAGTGGGATCGCTGCAACCCCGACGGCTTCTTCTATAACGAGGATGCCGGAGCGCCCGCCTCCGATCCGGAGCGCTGGACGTTCTTCTATGAGTTCGATCCGCAGGACATATATTTCGTGGACGCCTACGCCCGCACCAACGCCAAGGAGGATCGGGCGCGGATCATGGAATATATTATGGCCACAGAGGATGTGTCGGGTGCGCTGATGCAGTCCCCCGCCATCGTACAGAAGCTGGAGATCATGTGCCGCGCCATCCGGGATAACTTTGACACCTCCGGCTGGAGCGAGCTGCGATGGGAGAGACTCCTGCCTTCGACTTAACATAAAGAAGAGCCGCCTAAAAGGCGGCTCTTCTTTATGTTATTTTTCGATGGGGTAGCACACCTCGGTGACGAACTCGTCGGGGTTCTGGGTCTCGTGGGGCGAGACGTGGTAGATGTTAAACATGGGCCCGGCGTACCGGTAGCCGTTGGCTTCGATCCACGCGGCCACAGCGGCGTTCACCTCGCCGATATGCTCATAGCCGCCCTGATAGGTGCAGCTGGCGTAGGTGACGGCGGGCAGCGTGCGGAACTTCACATGCTCCGTGTCGGGGTACTGGCCCTTGACGGTTTTCTGGGCCTCCACTTCCACGTCGCGCTCCTTGTACTCGGCATCCAGAAACGTGACGCTGCAATAGCAGGGATCGTCGGGGATCAGGTGCATGTGGTCAGTCTCGGCACAGAGGACGCCCCACACCATGCCTTCCTTCTCATAGCAGGGAATGGTCATCCGCACACAGGCGGCATAACGTTGAGGCAGGGTCTTGACGGTAACATTATAAGCCATAGTATCTTCCTTTCTTGATCGTTTCCGTGCGCTGTCCAGCAGCCGCAGCTTCCGGGCCACGTCCTCCGCCTGCGCTTCCAGCGCCGCCTGCTGAGCGGCAAGACACTCGTCCAGCCGCTGGCGGTCGTCATAGAAGTCCAGCATCCGGCAGATGTCCGCCAGACGGAAGCCCATGTCCTTCAGCGCCGTGATGCGGCACACGGTGGGCAGCTGGGCCTCACTGTAATAGCGGTAGTCGGTGAACCGGTCAATATACGCCGGGTGCAGCAATCCGATGTCGTCATAATGGCGCAGCATCCGGACACTGACGCGGGACAGCTTGGAAAATTCTCCGATCTTCAGCATAGCGGTACCTCCATGCGTTCTTCGTTTGAGCTCAGATAGAGGATACCCCCTGACACAATGGCAGAGTCAACCCCTGAAAAAGGAAATTTTTACAGGTGCTGATAAATTTTCGTGCCGGAGGTTTTCAGCCACCGCACCAGCACCAATGCCAGCACGATGAACAGCGCCATCACCGCCAGCAGGAACGCTACCGCGCCCACGCGGGCCATCAGAGCGTAGTACAGGAAGCCCAGCGCCACGGCCACCAGCCAGCCGCCGAACATGGACAGGAACACAGCCAGCCCCTGTTTGACGGGAGCCACCTCACTGGTCCAGTTGAGGTTGGGCCGCTTCAGGCCCATGAACAGACCAAAGGCGGCGGACAGCACCACATATACCATGGGCACGGCCACCAGCAGCGCCGCGTGAAGGAAATCCAAGCCGGACACCACCGCCACGCACACGGCGCACACCACCAGCGGCAGCTCCGTTATCAGCAGGTGCATCCTCAGCTTGGCCCGCAGCGCCTGCCACGGGGCGATGGGCAGCGACTGAGCGATCCACAGGCTCTTGCCCTCCAGCGACACCGACGGCGCGGTGATGTCGTTGCTGCTTGCCAGCAGGCACAGGCACAGCGCCGCCAGCACGGTCACAAAGCTCTCCTCTCCGGCGAACAGGGCGTTCAGCATCAAGAACACCTCCCGGCCCTTGATGAGGGCCAGCACCGCCAGAACCAGCAGGAACACCGTACCCAGACCGCAGTTCAGCATATACAGAGGACTGGCGGTGAACCGGCCCAGCTCCTTACGCAGCAGGGCGGTATCGACGCCGACCTGCTTAACGGCCTTCTCATGATAGACCGCCTTGGCGGTATTGCCGGAGGCGGTGGCGATGTGCAGAAAGCTGCGGGCAATAAGATACCACACCAGCGCCAGCAGGGCGATCACCACAGCGGAGACGATCAGCATGGCCACGCCGTCGCCGCAGCCCACCCGGCCGAAGAGGTACAGAGGATAGATGCTGCCCTTGACCTTATTGCCGAAATCCTCCGCGTTCAGCAGCAGATCGGTGATCATGGCCTGAGAGCGGAAGCAGACGAAGTAGTACAGCCCGAAGAACACCAGCGACACCACCACGGTGATAAAGCTCTTGTTCTTCAGCTTCAGGCTGATCTTAGCCACCACCCAGCCCAGCACGCAGGACAGCGTCAGCACGAACAGGGAGATGTCAAGCAGCAGCACCACGCCGCCCAGAATACGGCCCACTGTGATAGGGACGGTACACCAATAGACAATGATGGCCGGCAGGATCACGATGCCGGAATACATCAGACCCATCAGATAGACGCTCAGCAGCCGGGAGGTCATAATGACCCGCACGGGAATGGGCATGGACAGCAGCAGGTCGTTGTCCTTGGCCAGATACAGGCCGGAATAGGTGTTGAACACGCTGCCGAAGGCCCCCATAAAGACCGCCATCATGCCCATGATGACAAAGTACAGCCAGTCCATTCCCATCTCCGCCAGAGGGCCGCACATGGTGTTGGACAGCACGCCGAACATGGTGCCCAGCAGCCCCACCATCAGCAGCACGAACATCACGATATAGCCAATGGTAGCCCCCTTGGTGCGGGCCTTGTTCTTTTTCGCGTCGTAGAAATAGCTGCGGAAAATCTCAAAAAGCTGCTTTTTTACCAGAAGCTTCAGCATTCTTCTCCCTCCAGTTCCAGAAAGACCTCTTCCAGACTGTCGTCGCCCTTGACCTCCTCCATGGTGCCGGAGCGGATCAGCTTGCCGCCCTTGATGATGGCCACCTTGTCGCAGAGCTTTTCCGCCACCTCCAGCACATGGGTGGAGAAGAAGATGGCGCCGCCGTTGTCACAGACCTCACGCATCATGCCCTTCAGCAGATGGGACGCCTTGGGGTCAAGGCCCACAAAGGGCTCATCCATGATGATGAGCCTGGGCTGATGGAGCCACGCGGCGATGATGGCAAGCTTCTGCTTCATGCCGTGGGAATAGGCGGCGATGGGCTGGGCCAGATCCTCCGTCAGCTCAAAGGCGTCGGCATACTTGCGGATGCTCTCCTGCCGCTCCGCCGCGCCCACGCCGAAGATGTCGGCAATAAAGTTCAGATACTTGACACCCGTCATGAACTCGTACAGATCGGGGTTGTCGGGGATATAGGCCATCTCCCGCTTGCAGACTAGCGGCTCGGCCTTGATGGAATGGCCGTCAATGGTGATCTCGCCCTCGTCAAATTGCAGGATGCCCACCACGGATCTCAGCGTGGTGGTCTTACCCGCGCCGTTGTGGCCGATAAAGCCGTAAATTTCGCCCGGTGCAATGTGCAGGCTCAGATCGTCCACGGCCTTCTTCTCGCCGTAGCGCTTGGTCAGATGTTGGATATATAACATTCTAAATTCCTCCCTTGATATGTCTCTCGGTTCGTTCTTCTGTATCCTACCACATAACGCAGCGTCACAAGCAATACCTGACGCTGCGTTATATCATCAAAATATTCAGGAATCCCGGCTCAGATCGGGCGAATTGCGCTGAATCTCCCTTCCGTCTGCGCTGTCCCGCGCCACAGGCCGGACGGAAGCCTCGCGCGCCTTGTCGGCACGCAGCACGAAGATCATGCCCTGGAAGATCTCGCCCAGCCTCAGGGCGATCTCCTGCTCTGTAAAGGCACACACCTTTGCAGCACACAAGGTACACATGCCGTAGGTATAGATATGCTCCGCCTGCGCCTGCGTGGCGTGATAGTCCTGCATAATGATGGCAATATCGGTGTCCGCGTCAAAGGGGATCTTCCGCAGCGCCGTGTCCAGATCCACGCCGTGCGTATCCTGCATGAACAGCAACTGAAACAGCATGGGTTCCTCCTGCGCAAACTTCACCCACTGCATGCCCCGCCGCTTATAGGCGGGATGATATCGCTCCGCGTCGGCCATATAGTCGCCGAAGCAGGCGGTGGCCCGCTCCTTTACGGCGGTTTTCAGCTCCTCCATATCCCGGAACAGCGCAAAAATAGGCGACGGCGACGTACCCAGCCGTTTGGCCACCTCGCGGGCCGTCAGCGCCCCTGCGCCCTGCTCCCGCACCAGCTCATAGGCCGCGTCGACGATCTCATTTCGGGTATATTTTGCTTTTGGCGGCATATTTCTTCCTCCTTTTCGCAAAACGCGCGTTACGAAACATGCGTTATTTTATTAGCACCCACTGCTTTTGTCAAGCCCCAAATCGCAGCAAAAAGGCCCGGTTCGGAAGAACCGGGCCTTTCTCTCTTATTACCGGCGTCCTCCGCCGAAGCCGCCGCCACCGAAACCGCCACGGCCACCGCGGGAACCTCCGCCAAAGCCGCCGCGGCTTCCGCCGCTGAATCCGCCGCCGCCAAAACCACCGGGGCGGCTGTTGAAGCCGCCGCCGCTGCGGGGCGTACTGCGGGGCGGACGGTAGCTTCCGCCGCTGCGGGGCGGCTGATAGCCTCCGCCACCCACGGGAGGACGAGGGCCTCCGCCATAAGGCGCTCTGGGCTGCCGGGGCACACGGGGCCGCATATGCCGTCCCCAGAAGATGGGGTAATACACAGGCCGCACCACGCTCACAGGCGCGCCCACAATATACCGCCGTCGGTAGCGGTTGTACCGCACCCGATCCAGCAGCACCCAAACCACGAAGATGGCCACGATCAGCAGCACCACGCCACTGATCGATACACCGCCGGTCTTAGTCGAAGCGGGCGTCTTGGCCGTCCAGCCAAGGTCATTGCTGTTGGTGTATTCATTGCTGGCCTGCTGGCCAAATTGGCCGTAAAACACGTCCGCCTGACGGAAAAATGCCGTCACCGCACCGTCAAAATCACCGCTATAGTAGGTGCTCTCGATGGCGCTGCGCAGCTTCTGCTGCTGGGTGTCGGTCATGTACCGGCCCACGTCGTCGCCGCGGTAGACCTGCCAGTCGCCGTCCTTCACCAGCAGCAGGATCATGTCGTTGGCGCCAAGGCCCCATTCCTTACCCAGGGCGGCGGCGTACTCCTGATCCTTCCAGCCGTTCATATGCTCCACGGTGGCCACCGCCACCACGGCATAGTACCGCTCGTCCCAGTTGGTGTTATACTGCTCGATCAGCTGCTTCGTCTCGTCGCTGAGCAGGCCGGCATCGTCGCAGATCCACTGGCGGTATTTGACATCCAGCAGCTCCGTGGGCTGCTTGGCCAGATAGCTGTCCTTCCGGGCCAGACCGATGCAGACGCTGCCGATCACCGCCAGCACCAGCACCACCCACGCCACCGCGCGTTTTTTGAAAAATTTCATGGGATGTTCCTCCTTTCGGAAGGAGATGGTTCATACGGGAAATTGAGTACGGGGCAATGTGGGCATCGCCCCCTACAACGCGCTCCGATACGTTAGTTTACCCTCTCAGCTCCATCAGCTTCTGCTTCAGCTCGCCCTCAATGCGGCCAAGCTCGGCTTCCGCCGCCTTGCGCTTGGCGGCACCCTCCTTCTGGATGCGGGCCACCTCGTCCAGCGTGGAGATCAGCTGCTCATTGGTATGCTGCAGGGTCTCGATATCCACCACGCTGCGCTCCGCCTCTTTGGCGGTGGCGATAGTGCCCATTTTCAGGGTGTCGGCGTTCTTCTTCAGCAGCTCGTTGGTCATTTCGGTCACGGCGTTCTGGGCGGCGGTAGCCTGACGGCTGTGCTCCATACCCAGTGCCAGCACCATCTGGCTCTTCCACAGAGGAATGGTGTTCACCAGCGAGGACTGGATCTTCTCGATCATCAGGGTATCGTTATTTTGCAGCAGACGGGTCTGGGGGCCCATCTGGATGGACACCATGCGGGTCAGCTCCAGATCGTGGAGCTTCTTCTCGAACCGGTCGCACATGCTGACCAGATCGTTATAGGCCTGCGCGTCCTCGGCCAGCCCGGACTGCTCCGCCTTCTTCCGCAGCTCCTCCAGTTCACCGGCACGCACCTCCGCCAGACGCTTCTTGCCGGCCAGGATGTACATGGTCAGTTCCTTATAGTATTTCAGGTTCAGCTCATACATCTGGTCGAACATGGCCACGTCCTTCAGCAGGGCGATCTGATGGCTCTCCAGATTCTGGGCGATCTTGTCCACGTTGGACTCCACCTTGCTGTACTGGGCCTTCATGGTCTCGATGCGGTTGCCGGTCTTTTTGAACAGGCCTGCCAGGCCCTTCTTCTCTTCCTGAGCGCCGAAGCCCTTCAGCTCCACCACCAGACGGCTCAGATCCTCGCCGATCTCGCCCATGTCCTTGTTGCGGACGTTGGCCAGCGCGCTCTCGGAGAAGCTGGCCACGCTCTTCTGGGCCGCCGCACCGTACTGCAGCACCTGATTGGTGTCCCGCACGTCGATCTTCTTGGCAAATTCGTTTACGGCGGCCTTCTCCTGCTCCGTCAGCATGCTGTCGTCCAGCACCACCGGCTCCACTTCCTTCTTCACCTCAGGGGCGGCAGGGGTAGCGGGCGCTTCCGGCGTCAGGGTCAGGGTAGGGATCTCCGCAGCGGCGGCGGTATCAGGAGCCAGCGTCAGTTCGGGCATGTTGTTATCAGTCATTGTTTCGATTCCTTTCTGTATATATTCGACATAAAATTACAAACAGTATCAAAGTTCCAGCGTTATCCCGCCGCCGTCCGGCTCGGTTCTCGCCGGTTCGGTCTGCTGCTGCGCCGCGCTGTGGAGGGGATCGTCCGTCAGGCCCTCACGGGCCATCATGTTCTCCAGCACCACCATATCGGTGGAGATATCCATAGCCTCCGCACCGAACAGGTTGTCCAGCTGTTTTTCAAATGCCTTGATGATGGTATCCATCATGCCCTCCACCTTCTCCATGGTGGAGGTGATGTTCTCACCGGCCACGCCCTGCTCGCCCATGCGGTCATAGGCATTGAGGATCTTCAGCGTGGTGGGCAGGTAGTAGTTCATAAACTTCCGGATCTGAGGCAGCTTCTCCGGATTCTGCTCCACCTGCGCGAAGATCTTCCCCGCCAGCTGCTGCAGACGGACGATCTGGGCGGAAATGGTGGGGTCTGCGATATTGTCATCCAGCCGCTTCATCTCGGCGATGGCCTTTTTGCCGTCCTCGATCATCTTATCCAGCTCCGGATTGCCGGTGGTCTTGGGTTCCTCCGGCACCTCCTCCACCGTATCCCGGCAGAACAGGCGGGCCACGACGCCCACCACCGCGCCCGCAGCCGCCGCCAGCAGGAAATGGGGCAGCTTATACAGCGGAAACAGCAGGGCATACAGCAGCCATGTTACCGCCACCGCGTACAGCGGGATGGCGGACTTATGAACGATTTGTTTCATTTTCATCGCCTCCGTTCAACGGACAGATCAACATAAATACTTTTACAAGATATATTATACCCCAACCGCTATGTCTGGTCAAGAAAAAGAGACGGGACATCCCGTCTCCTTTCGTTATTCTCCGTTTAAGGGCAGCCCCACAGTGCCGTTGGTAGGATCGGTGAAGATGGGAAGCACCGGCGGATCATACGTCCACCATACGAACAGCGCCCACACCCCCAGCAAGATCAGCAGACCCAGCACCGACCATAGAAGTCCGATGCCCTTCCCTCCTGCCATGATCCGCCACGAGACCCACGTGCCCAGCAGTACCGCCGCCTGAAACAGCAGCACATCCACGATCATACTGCTGACGCCCAGCGCCCCGGTATAGGTATAGTACACGGCAGGGATCAGCAACACGCCCACCAGCAGTCCCACGGCGCGGGCCAGCAGCACCGGACGGCGGCTGTCCCGCAGCGTTACCGCCTCCACCAGCGACCACACCACCCACGGGATCACCAGCAGCTTCATATGCTCCCATGTGGATTCGTTGACGGCGGCAAACGCTGCCACAATGCGGTTTTCCCCGCTCCAGTCAAAAACGAAATGCAGCAGATTCCCAAGGATCAGCGTGACAAACAATCCCGCCAGCTCCCACTTACGCCATTTTCTGTCGGCCATGGCAGACCCTCCCATCTTTGTGCGGCTTACAGGGACTATTGTACGCGGAAAAGTCTGCATCTATACACGAAAAAAGAGCCGCTGTGCAACCACAGCGGCTCTTTTGAAAAGTTCTCTTTACAGGATGGAGAAGTTGACCACCAGACCGGCGAACACGATGGAGACCATGCTCAGCAGCTTGATGAGGATGTTGATGGCGGGGCCGGAGGTATCCTTGAAGGGATCGCCCACGGTGTCGCCCACGACGCCGGCCTTGTGGCACTCGCTGCCCTTGCCGCCGAAGTTGCCCGCCTCGATGTACTTCTTGGCGTTGTCCCATGCACCACCGGCGTTAGCCATGTAAATGGCCATCAGGAAGCCGGTAACGGTAGCGCCGGCCAGCAGGCCCACAACGCCCTTATAGCCAAGGATCATACCCACCACAATGGGGGTGACCACGGCGATAACAGTAGGCAGCACCATTTCCTTCAGGCTGGCCTTGGTGCACAGATCCACGCAGCGCGCGTAGTCGGGATCGGCCTTGCCTTCCATCAGACCGGCGATCTCCTTGAACTGGCGGCGAACCTCCATGACCACGCTCTGGGCGGCACGGCCCACGGAGTTCATGGTCAGCGCGGCGAACACGAAGGGCAGGCAGGCGCCGATGAACAGGCCCACCAGAACCAGCGGGTTCATCAGGGAGAAATCATTGAAGGTAACGTCGGCAGCGCCCACTTCCTTGACCTTCTCGATATAGGAGGCCATCAGAGCCAGCGCGGTCAGGGCGGCGGAACCGATGGCGAAGCCCTTGCCGGTGGCGGCGGTGGTGTTGCCCAGAGAATCCAGCGCGTCGGTGCGCTTGCGGACTTCAGGATCCAGACCGGCCATCTCGGCGATACCGCCGGCGTTATCGGCCACGGGGCCGTAAGCGTCGGTCGCCAGCGTGATGCCCAGCGTACTCAGCATACCGACAGCGGCCAGAGCGATACCGTACAGGCCCATACCGGCGCTCTGTGCGCCGCCGGACAGGAAGAAGGCCAGCAGGATACAGACGGCCACGATGATGATGGGCAGTGCGGTGGACAGCATGCCCAGACCCAGACCGCCGATGATGATGGTGGCGGAGCCGGTCTGGCTCTTGCTGCTCAGCTCCTGCGTAGGCTTATAGGTGTCGGAGGTGTAGTACTCGGTGGCCTTACCGATCAGCACACCGGCCACCAGACCGGACAGGATGGCCACATACAGGCCCCAGTGCTCCAGACCCAGCAGCGCCCACACGAGGAAGAAGGAGATAATGGCGATCAGGATGGCGGACAGGTTGGTGCCGCGGGACAGTGCCTTCAGCAGCGTGCGCTGGTCGGCGTTCTCCTCAGTCTTGACGAAGAAGGAGCCGAAGATAGAGCACAGGATACCCACAGCAGCCATGACCATGGGGATGGCCATGGCCTTAAATGCCTCGTCAGCAAAGGCGGCCACGCCCAGCGCGGAGGCGGAGATGATGGAGCCCACATAGGACTCGTACAGATCGGCGCCCATACCGGCCACGTCGCCCACGTTGTCGCCCACGTTATCGGCGATAACGGCGGGGTTGCGGGGATCGTCCTCAGGGATACCGGCTTCCACCTTGCCCACCAGATCGGCGCCCACGTCGGCGGCCTTGGTGAAGATACCGCCGCCCACACGGGCAAACAGAGCCATGGAGCTGGCGCCCATGCCGAAGGTCAGCATAGCGCTGGTGATATCAGTGGCTTCCAGCTTGAACACGAAGCGCAGCAGCATGAACCACACGGAGATATCGAACAGGCCCAGACCCACCACGGTGAAGCCCATGACGGAGCCGGCGGAGAACGCCACGCGCAGGCCCTTGTTCAGGCCGTTCTGGCAGGCGTTGGCGGTGCGGCAGTTGGCCTTGGTAGCAATGCGCATGCCCACGAAGCCGCTGAGGCCGGAGAAGAAGCCGCCGGTCAGGAACGCGAAGGGCACGAACCATGTCAGCAGCTTGCAGGCTGCCATGATGCACAGCACCACGATCATGCAGGCGAAGAAGATGCCCACCACGGTGTACTGGCGCTTCAGGTAAGCGTTCGCACCCTCGCGGATGGAGCGGGAGATCTTGCTCATCAGAGGCGTACCCTCGTCAAAGCTCAGCACGCGCTTGCCCGTGATAAACGCGAACAGCAGCGCGATGATCGAGCCAACAAATGTGGCCAAGACCAGATATTTTTCCATAATGTGTTTTCCTCTTTCTCCCCCTTCGGCGGGGGATTCTTTCTTTTTTGTTCCGCACATTATTATAATAAAAAGTCACTTTTTCCGTCAAGTTTTCAAACTTTTTTTCTTTCTCAAAAAAAGTTTATGTGATTTTTCCGTCATTATAAACAAAAACATTTTTTTGTTTAACAGTCCGCAAAATCTCATATCTTTGCCAATTTTGCAATTTCTGCTCAAATTTTCGCCATAAAAATACATACTTTAAATCATAAGCACTCCTTAATTCTGCCATTAGAATATTTTTTCGTCACGTTTCACGCAAAAACAAAAACAATTTATTTCCATTTTTGACGTTTTTCATCCGTTTTCGCATTTTTCATATTTAATTTTACTATGAGTCTACCATTTTCTTCCTTTGTGTTTTTGCACAACAGAAATTCAGTATTTTCCGTTGACGGTATATCTGCCGCATCAGCTTATAAAAGCAAAATGTCTGCCGTCAAAAGACGGCAGACATTTTGCTCAGAAAGGAGATCATTTGATCGTTGCTTTTTCGCGCTTGGCAGACACATACTGCACCGCCACAACGGCCGCAACCAGCACCAAACCCGCCACGTCGGTGAGCGTACCGGGGATCATCATGCCCAGACCGCCCGCAGCCAGCAGGATGCGGAAGAACCAGGGCACTTTCTTATACAGGTGACCGTTGAGGGCCGCGGCAATGCCGAAGATACCCAGCAGGGCGCTGATGCAGATCTGCGCCACCTCCCACCAGCCGGTGATGTTCTCAAACAGCAGGGCGGGACTGTACGCAAAGATATACGGCACAATGAAGGCCGCAATGGCCAGCTTTGTGGCATTCAAGCCGGTCTTCATGGGGTCAGATTTGGCAATGGCAGAGCCCGCGTAGGCAGCCAGCGCCACAGGCGGCGTGATATCCGCCACGATGCCGAAGTAGAACACGAAGAAGTGGGCCGCCACCACAGGGAAGTTCAGTTGGATCAGGATAGGCGCGCAGGTGGACGCCATGATGCAGTAGTTGGCGGTGGTGGGCACGCCCATGCCCAGCACGATGCAGC
>CAVHYW010000054.1:0-14990 GCA_963640475.1 bacterium
TTCTGCGTAACTTCGAGGGCGTCATCACTTCTTACACCCAGCCTGAGCACTATGTTCAGGATTGCCACTGCGACGTCTGCACCGGCAAGAAGAAGGTGGAGAAGACCGGCGTGGCATGGGTCGCCGAGGGTACCGCTCAGCGTTATCTGGAGCCCACCAAGCTGCTGCGCAACGAGCGCCATGTTAAGAAGTAAGCTCTGATTCGGCTCGACTTCGGTTCTGCGGCATCCTTTTTCGCCAGAAATGCGTTGCTTTCCCTTGAAATACACAAAGTATTCCTGCGGAAAAGCGCCTTTTTCCAGCGAAAAATCTCTGCCGCATAACACTCACCAATCAAATCCTCGCTTACTTAGTTATGTGCGCTGTAAAAGCGGCACAAGCAAAAGACCCTATTTCGGCAGCAGGCGGGCAAGGCCTGCCTGCTGCCGGCTTTGCTATGATTTTTGAATGAGGTAACTATATGGAAAGCAAACTCGGCTTGAATTTTGAACTGGTCAATCAGGCGCGTGCCTCCGCTGCCAAGGTGGCGGACGATACCCAGCGCTTTATCGACCAGCACACCACCGTTACGGTGGAGCGCGCGGTTTGCCGTCTGCTGGGCATCGATGGCGTCAACGATATGGACGTGCCTCTGCCCAACGTGGTGGTCGATCACCTGATGGCAAACTCCTTCCTGCCCATGGGCGCTTCTTGGGCCATCGGCAACGCTATGGTGGAGACCGGCAAGGATCCTCAGGGCGTGGCAGAGGCTGTCAGCGCCGGTGAGCTGGATCTCAGCAAGATCCCCGCTCATACCGACGCGGAGATCCGCGCCGCTATCGCGCCTGTGGTGGAGGCTACCATCCAGCGCATCAACAGCAACGTTTCCAAGCGTAATTCCTACCTGAACGAGTGGGGCGACAAGCAGGGCCCCTACCTGTATATCATCGTGGCGACCGGCAATATCTACGAGGATATCATTCAGGCTAAGGCCGGTGCCAAGCAGGGCGCCGACATCATCGCTGTTATCCGTACCACCGGCCAGTCCCTGCTGGACTATGTGCCTTACGGCGCTACCACCGAGGGCTTCGGCGGCACCTACGCCACCCAGGAGAACTTCCGCCTGATGCGCGCCGCTCTGGACGAAGTGGGCGAGGAGCAGCACCGCTACATCCGCCTGTGCAACTATTGCTCCGGCCTGTGCATGCCCGAGATCGCCGCCATGGGCGCTCTGGAGCGTCTGGACGTGATGCTGAACGACGCTCTGTACGGCATCCTGTTCCGCGACATCAACATGCAGCGCACCATCGTTGACCAGTACTTCTCCCGCGTCATCAACGGCTATGCCGGCGTCATCATCAACACCGGTGAGGATAACTACCTGACCACCGACGATGCCATTACCTCCGCCCACACGGTCCTGGCCTCCCAGTTCCTGAACGAGGCCTTCGCCAAGGACGCCGGTATGCGCGAGGAGCAGATGGGTCTGGGCCACGCCTTCGAGATGGATCCCGCTGTGGAGGATACCTTCCTGTATGAGCTGGCGCAGGCACAGATGGCCCGCGAGATCTTCCCTAACGCACCCCTGAAGTACATGCCTCCCACGAAGTTCATGACCGGCAACATCTTCCGCGGTCACATTCAGGACGCCCTGTTCAACATGGTGACTATCCTGACCAACCAGAAGCTGTGCCTGCTGGGCATGATGACCGAGGCCATCCACACCCCGTTCATGTCCGACCGCGCCCTGTCCATCGAGAATGCGCAGTATATCTTCCGCACCATGAAGGATCTGGGCGATGAGCTGACCTACAAAGAGGGCGGCATCATCCGCAGCCGCGCCAACGAGGTGCTGGTGAAGGCCACCGACCTCCTGAAGGAGATCGAGAAGCTGGGCCTGTTCACCACCATCGAGAAGGGCATCTTCGCCGATGTCAAGCGCCCCAAGGACGGCGGCAAGGGTCTGGCCGGTGTTGTGATCAAGGACGACAAATACTTCAATCCGTTCATTGAAGTCATGAAAGGGAAGGTGGCAGGAGAATGAGCAGCGGACTGTACAATACCCATAAGATCGATTTCGATACCACGCTGGATCTGACCCGTCTGAAGCCCTACGGCGACACCATGAACGACGGTAAGGTGCAGACCAGCTTCACCCTGCCCGTCAAGGATGACGAGCGCGGTGAGGAGGCTGCCCGCCAGATCGCCAAGAAGATGGGTCTGGAAGAGCCCAACGTGGCCTATCACGCCGCGCTGGACAAGGAGTTCACCTTCTATGTGGTCTACGGCAGCTGTGTCCATTCCGTCAACTATGAGGATATCCATGTCATCACCGTCGAGTCCGACGTCATGAGCATGGAGGACACCAACGACTATATCCGTGAGCACATCGGTCGCAAGGTCGTGATGGTGGGCGCTTCCACCGGCACCGACGCCCATACCGTGGGTATCGACGCCATCATGAACCGCAAGGGCTTCGCCGGTCACTACGGTCTGGAGCGCTATGAGATGATCGAGGCCTATAACCTCGGCTCTCAGGTGCCCAACGAGGAGTTCATCAAGAAGGCACTGGAGCTGAAGGCCGACGTGCTGCTGGTCAGCCAGACCGTCACCCAGAAGGACGTGCATATCCAGAACCTGACCAACCTCATCGAGCTGCTGGAGGCCGAGGGCCTGCGTGATAAGTTCGTGGTCTGCTGCGGCGGTCCCCGTATCACCCATGAGCTGGCCAAGGAGCTGGGCTTCGACGCCGGCTTCGGCGCCGGCAAGTACGCCGACGACGTGGCTTCCTTCGCTGTGACCGAGATGGTCAAGCGCGGCATGAAGTAAAACGTATACAGCGCCACTGGGTCAACTGCATACGCAGATGGCTCAGTGGCCGCTGTCATAAAAAAGTAGGAGGAACAGAAATGGCAAAGAAACCTGTACTGACTGCCGCTGAGGCAGCAAAAATGATCCCTGACGGCGCTACCATTATGTGCGGCGGCTTTCTGGCCTGCGGTCAGGCCCGCGCCATCGTCAAGGAGCTGGTCAAGCTGGGCACCAAGGATCTGACCCTCATCGCCAACGACATGGGCCGCGCTGTGGGCCCCATGGGCGAGGAGTTCTTCGGCATTGCCGAGCTGATTCACAATCATCAGGTCAAGCGCGTCATCGCGACCCACGTTGGCATGACCCCCGAGGTCGGCCAGCAGAACACCGAGGGCACGCTGGAAGTCAACCTGCTGCCTCAGGGCACGCTGGCTGAGTGCATCCGCGCCGGCGGCGCCGGTCTGGGCGGTGTGCTGACCCCCGTGGGCATCGACACGCTGGTAGAGGAGTCTCCTCTGTGCCTGGGCCGCCAGACCGTTGACGGCAAGGATTACCTGCTGATGAAGCCTGTTCATGCTGACTTCGCCCTGCTGGGCGCTTACAAGTGCGACGAGTACGGCAACTGCTGGTACAAGGGCACCATGCGCAACTTCAACGTTGTTATGGCTACCGCCGCTGACACCGTCATTGCTGAGTGCGAGTATATCGTCCCCGTGGGCGAGATCGAGCCTGAGAACGTTCATACCTACGGCATGTGCGTGGATTACATCGTGGAAGGAGACAGAAAGTAATGGAAAAGTCCGAAATCAAAGGCTTTATCGCCAAGCGCTGCGCGAAAGAACTGAAGGATGGCGACGTGGTGAATCTGGGTATCGGCCTGCCCACCATGATCCCCAACTACCTGCCTGAGGGCGTGGAGCTGATCATCCATGCTGAGCTGGGTATCGTCTCCGCCGGCAAGTCCCCCAAAGAGGGCGACGCCAACTACGATCCCTACCACGTTGTGGACGCGGGTGGTTCTCCTTCCTCTGTGGCCTTCGGCGGCGGCTTCATTGACTCCGCCTCCAACTTTGGCCTGATCCGCGGCGGCCATGTGGACGCCTGCTTCCTGGGCGCTCTGGAAGTGGACGCCGAGGGCAATCTGGCCAACTGGATCATCCCCGGCAAGAAGATGCCCGGCATGGGCGGCGCTATGGATCTGTGCGTCGGCGCCAAGAAGTGCATCGTCTGCATGGAGCACACCGCCAAGGGCAACCCCAAGATCTTTGAGAAGTGCCGTCTGCCTCTGACCGCTTCCCACTGCGTCAACAAGATCATCACCGAGATGTGCGTCATGGAAGTCACCGACAAGGGTCTGGTGATGACCGAGATCAACCCCGAGTTCACCGTGGATGATGTCAAGGCCGCTACCGCCTGCCCCATCATCGTGGCCGAGGATCTCAAGAGCATGATCGACTGATCAAACTCTGGTTTTTGAAAAGAGCGATACGCTTTGCGTATCGCTCTTTTTTTTGCCGTACGCCCAACCGCCAAACGATGAAATTTTGCGCTTTACACCTTCGTGAAAACAGGGTATAATAAAGCGTTACATTGCGTAAAAAGGAGCCGCTACATGAAGGTCAATCAGATCAAAGCGGGCGCTGTGCTGTCCTATGTCTCCATGGGGCTGAGCACCATCATCTCGCTTGTCTATACGCCCATTATGCTCCAGCGTCTGGGCGAAAGTGAATTTGGCGTCTATCAGGCGGTGCTGCCCATCATCTCCTATCTGAATCTTCTCAGCTTCGGCCTCGGCAGCGCCTATGTGCGGTACTATTCCCGCTTTCGGGCCGCCGGAGACAAGAGGGGCTGCGCCAAGCTCAACGGCATGTTCCTGACCACCTATCTCTTTCTGGGCGTGCTGGTGCTGGTCATCGGCTTTGGACTGTCCTACTGCGACGTGATCTTCGGCAAGAAGCTGACGCCTGACGAGATCGCTCTGGCGGAGAAGCTGCTGTGGATCATGACGGTCAACGCGGCGCTGACCTTCCCTATCAGCGTGTTTGAGTCCCATGTGACCATCAACGAGCGGTATCTCTTCCAGAAGATCGTCACCATGGGCAAGCAGGTGCTGAACCCGCTTATCATGATCCCACTGCTGATCATCGGCTACCGCAGCGTTACCCTGACTGTCGTTTCCCTGATCTTCACCATCCTCAGCGGTATCCTCAACATCAGCTACTGCCTGCGGAAGCTGCGGATGCCCTTTGCCTTCCGCGGCTATGACTTCAAGCTGCTGCGGGAGATGTTCGGCTTTACCCTGTATGTGTTCCTGGGCATCGTGGTGGACAACTTCAACTGGTCCATCGACCGCATGCTGCTGACGTGGCTCCACGGCACTACCGCCGTGACGGTGTACGTCATCGCCGCCCAGCTGAACACTTTCTATCTGGCCTTCGGCAACGCCATCTCCAACGTGATGACGCCCCGTGTCCACCGACTGGTGGCGGAAAACGCCCCCATGCGCCGTCTGGACGCCCTGTTTACCAAGGTGGGCCGCCTGCAATTCATCCTGCTGGCGGGCATCTTTCTGGGCTTTGTGGCGGTGGGACAGTCCTTCGTGGTGCTGTGGGGCGGCGGTGAGATGTTCCGCATCGACTACTGGACCACGCTGCTGCTGTTCTTCTCCTGC
This sequence comes from bacterium, assembly GCA_963640475.1. Lineage (GTDB taxonomy): Bacteria > Bacillota > Clostridia > Oscillospirales > Oscillospiraceae > Vescimonas. Next base: position 5,462 of record CAVHYW010000054.1, read on the forward strand.
TTGTGGACCAATATCCAGACGGTGGGCATCGAGATCCAGCGGGCCAAGAATATGCACAAGTTCCGCTCCCTGACCTATCTGGGGGTGGCGCTGGGCAACACGCTGCTCTCCATTCCGCTCAGCCTGAAGTGGGAGGGCCTTGGCGCTGCCATCGGCACCGCCATTGCCACGCTGATCGGCAACGTGATCCTGATGAACTGGTACTACTACCGCCGCATCGGCCTGAACATTCCCGCCTTCTGGCGGCACATCTTCCACCTGATGCCCTCCATGGTGCTGCCTGCTGCGGCGGCGGTGCTGCTGGCCATTTTCACCCACCCCACCAGCTATTGGGGGCTGATCCCGCCGGGCTGCGCCTTTGTGGCGGTATACGCCCTGTCGGTGTGGCTGTTCGGCCTGAACCGCTACGAGCGGGGCTTGGTGACCGGCCCGCTGCGGAAGCTGACAAGAAGAAAAAGGAGAGGGGGCGGACATCGTGCCGCGTAAATCGGGACGCAATACCAAGGGCCGCATCGTCTCCGCGGCCTGGAAGCTGTTCTATGAGCAGGGCTACGACAACACCACCGTGGAGGACATCATCTTCGAGTCCGAGACCTCCAAGGGCAGCTTTTACCACTATTTCGAGGGGAAGGACGCCCTGCTGGGCTCACTGTCCATGATTTTCGACGAGAAGTACGAGGAGCTGCGGCAGGAGATGGCCCCGGACATGCACGCCGTGGAGAAGCTGCTGTATATGAATCACGAGCTGTTCACCATGATCGACAACACCGTGTCGGTGGAGCTGCTGGCCCGCCTGTTCTCTACCCAATTGACCACCAAGGGCGAAAAGCATCTGCTGAACCGTGACCGCATGTATTTCAAGCTGTTGCATCAGGTGGTGCGGCAGGGCATGGAGCGGGGCGAACTGCGCAGCGATATGACCGCCAACGAGATCATCAACGACTACGCCATGTTCGAGCGGGCGCTGATGTATGACTGGTGTCTGGCCGACGGCGGCTACGCCTTGGCCCGCAACGCCGACCGGCTGATGCCTATGTTTCTGGCCAATTATCGGGGTGAAAAATAAAAATTTATTTTTCGTCTTTACGCGGATTCACAAATCGTCTATAATAAAAACACAGGAATATCAACGTATTAACGCGATTTTAGCAGAACGGAGTATAGAACTAGTTCTATACTCCGTTCTGTATTTACGTCTAGTTAAAAGTATGGTATAGTAGCCGCTGTTAGACGAAAGAGAGGTTCTCAAACATGACATCTGCGCAAATCTGTATCATTATCGCCATTGCGGTGTATCTTATCGCCATGGTGTTCGTAGGCGTGGCCTACTCCCGTGCCAGCAAGGGCGGCGCGGATAACTTCTATCTGGGCGGCCGCCAGCTGGGCCCCGTGGTCACGGCCATGAGCGCCGAGGCCAGCGACATGAGCTCCTGGCTGCTGATGGGCCTGCCCGGCGTGGCCTACTTCACCGGCATTGCCGACGCGGCGTGGACCGCCATCGGTCTGGCGCTGGGTACTTACCTGAACTTCCTGTTGGTGGCCAAGCGCCTGCGCATCTACTCCGCCGAGATCAACGCCATCACCGTGCCGGAGTTCTTCTCCAAGCGCTTCAAGGACGATCAGAAGGTGCTGCTGGGCATCTCCGCTCTTATCATCCTGATTTTCTTCATCCCCTATACCGCCTCCGGCTTTGCCGCCATCGGCAAGCTGTTCAACAGCCTGTTCGGCTTTGACTACATGGTCTCCATGCTGATCGGCGCGGCGGTGGTCATCCTTTACACCATCATGGGCGGCTTCCTTGCCGTGTCCACCACCGACCTGATCCAGAGCATCGTCATGACTATCGCCTTGGTGGTGGTGCTGGGCTTCGGCATCGAGGTGGCAGGCGGCTGGAGCGCCGTCACCGACAACGCCCGCTCCATCCCCGGTTACCTGAGCCTGGTGCAGATGACCAACATCTCCACCGGCGAGGTGCAGGATTACGGCTTCATCAAGTCCCTGTCCATGCTGGCGTGGGGCCTTGGCTACTTTGGCATGCCCCACATCCTGCTGCGCTTCATGGGCATCAGAGACGCCAATAAGCTCAAGATCTCCCGCCGCATCGGCAGCATCTGGGTGGTCATCTCCATGACCGTAGCCGTCACCATCGGCATCGTGGGTCTGGCCATGTCCCGCGTGGGCGAGATCGAGACCTTCGGCTCCTCCAGCGCCGCCGAGGCCGTCATCGTCAAGATCGCCGACCTGCTGAGCACCCACGGCGTGCTGGCCGCGCTGGCCGCCGGTCTTATCATCGCCGGCATTCTGGCCTCCACCATGTCCACGGCGGACAGCCAGCTGCTGGCCGCGTCCTCCAGCGTGTCCGAGGATCTGGTGAAGCAGGTGCTGGGCGTGAAGATGTCCGCCAAGACCACCATGTGGGTGGCCCGCATCACCGTCATCGGCATCTCCGTGATCGCCGTGTTCCTGGCCCGTGACCCCAACAGCTCCGTGTTCACCATCGTGTCCTTCGCGTGGGCGGGCTTCGGCGCTACCTTCGCCCCCGCCATGCTGACGGCACTGTTCTGGAAGCGTACTACCAAGTGGGGCGTGCTGGCCGGTATGGTGTCCGGCGGCGCTATGGTGTTTATCTGGAAGTACCTGGTGAAGCCGCTGGGCGGCGCGTGGGGCATCTACGAGCTGCTGCCCGCCTTCATCGTGACACTGGTGTTCATCGTGGTGGTCTCCCTGCTGACCAAGGCACCCGACGCCGACACCGTAGCCACATTCGACAAGGTCAAGGCTGACTGCAAGAAGAAGTAAACCATATTGAAAAGAGCCGCCCGCGGGCGGCTCTTTTTCTTGACAATAGGCACAATTTACGACACAATAGAGGTACAAATATCACACAGGAGGAACTTGCCATGCGCAGAAAAGAATGTGAACGGGACGAAGCCTTCGCCTGGGAGGTGCTGAAAAACTCCATCTATTCCACCGTGTCCATGGTGCGTCCGGACGGTACGCCCTACGCCACCCCGGTGAACATCATTGCCGACGATGTGTATAAGGTGCTGTACTTCCATTGCGCCGGTGCCGGTGAGCGCTGGGAGATCCTAAAGGACGGCGCACCGGTGTGCGTTACAGCGGTGTCCACCGCCACGCTGATCCCCAACCAGTTCACCACCGCCTACCGCAGCGCCATGTTCCAGGGCCGCGCCGAGGTGGTGACCGACGAGGGGGAGAAGGTCAAGGCCATGCTGCTGCTGTGCACTGCCTTTGACCCCAAGGCCATGGGCCGCTTCGAGCAGGTCATGGCCCACTGCCCCGCCAAGGTCATCAAGATCGTGCCGGAGGTCATCACCGGCAAGGAACACGAGATGCAGCAAATGCCCAAGGCCCACGGCTGCAAGGGAGAATAAGGCGGTCTTATCGGTACACATTTTCCGGCAGGAACATTTCCGCCGGAGAATGTGTACTTTTTCTTGCGATTTTTTAACGACTCTGCTATACTACGGATAGCTTTCCAAGTAAGGAGAAACTACTATGGCGGAAATCATTATGGCCTTTGCGCCCCTTGTGTTTCTGATCGTCTACGCCCTCAAGACCCGGAAGATGGCCGAGTCCATGATTCTGGCCACGCTGCTGGCTATGGTACTGCTGCACCGGCAGCATTTCCTCACCGGCACCATCGACGCCATCTACGGTGCGCTGTCCAATTCCTCGTATCAGTTCGTGCTGTGCATCATCATCGGCTTCGGCGGCATGATCACGCTGTTTCAGGAGTCCGGCGCTCTGATGGGCTTCCGTGATCTGCTGCTGAAGATCGCCACAGGCCCCAAGCGCACGCTGCTGCTGGCGTGGCTCATGTCCGTTATCATGTTCGTGGACGAGTACCTTAACGCGCTGACGGTGACCTTTTCCATGCGGGAGATCACCGATAAGAACCGCATCCCGCGGGAGCATCTGGCCTTACAGGCCAATATCATGGCCTGCTGCCTGTGCATGACCATTCCGTTCTCCAGTTGGACGGCCTTCAGCGTAGGACTGGTATCGGAGTACGGTCTGGGCTTTCAGGACTATCTGCGGGCCATCCCGTACATGTTCTATCCGTTGGCCATGATGCTGCTGTGCCTGCTGCTGGCGCTGGGCGTATTCCCGAAGCTCGGTGTGCTGAAGCAGGCTTATCAGCGGGTACGCAGCGGCGGCCCGGCCTTTGAAAAGGATGAAAAGGCCGAGAAGCTGGTGGATATCGACGATGTGGATGAGAGCAAGGTGTCCTCCGCATGGAACGCCATCGTGCCGCTGGCAGTACTGGTGGGCGGCACCATCCTGTTCGACAACGACCTGATCCACGGTATGGTACTGGCTATCATCGCGCAGTTCCTGCTGTATACCATCCAGCGGATCATGACGGTAGGTCAGTTTTTTGAGCATTTCTTCAATGGCGCCAAGGGTATGACCTCGCTGGCCATCGTGGTGTGCTTCGGCTTTATGCTCAGCGAGGCCAACCGTGAGCTGGGGCTGTTCGACATTCTTATCAACGGCATCGGCAGCACGGTGCCCGCGTTTCTGGTGCCGCCGCTGGCCTTTCTGCTGGTAGGACTGACGGTGTTCGCCGTGGGCGGCTGCTGGGTGGTGATGACCATTGCCATTCCGGTGTTCGTGCCGTTGGCGCTGTCCATGGGGGTGGCGGCTCCCGTCATTATCGCCGCCGTTATGAGCGGTATCGCGCTGGGGTACAGCACCTGCTTCTATGCCGACGCGGTGTTCATGACAACGGCTGGAACCGGCGTGTCCAACATTACCGTCATCAAGTCCACGCTGCCCTACGCCATTGGTGTATCGGTGCTTACCATCATCGGCTTCCTGCTGTGCGGACTGCTGTGAGTAACGAAAAAAGAGACCTTCCGCCGCGGCGGAAGGTCTCTTTTTTGAATCAGTTGGTTCGCTTTCGGAAAACCGCGCGCCAGTCCATCTCCATCACCAGCAGGCTCAGCAGCATCAGCGCCGCGCCCACATAGCCCCGGGGCAGCAGCTTCTCGTTGGCGAAGAAATAGGCCACGATGGCGGAGAATACCGGCTCCAGCGTGAAGATCACGCCCACATGGCTGGCGGAGGTGTACTGCTGGGCCACCGCCTGGATCACAAAGGCGAGGCCGGAGCAGAACAACCCCAGAAAGATGGCCGCGCCCCAGATCGTGGGGGACTGGGGCAGCCGGGGCTGCTCCGTGACGGCGGATACCAGCAGCATCAGCACGCCCGCCACGCCCAGCTGGCACACGCCCAGCGTCAGGGCGTCCACCTCCGGCTGCTTGACGGCCTTTTCCGTCACCAGCATGTCGGCGGCGTAGCACACGGCGCAGACAAGGCAGATCAGGTCGCCCTTGGCGGGGCGGAACTGCTCGTTCAGCGTCAGCAGGGCAAGGCCCACCGTGCAGAGGATCAGGGCAACGCCCAGCCTTTTATCGGGCCTGTTGCGGTTGAACAGAAGATCCAGCAGCGGCGTGAACACCACCGGCAGGGCGCAGATGAAGCCCGCGTTGGAGATGGAGGTGTTGGCCACGCCGAAGGTGGCTCCGGCGTACACGCCCACCAGCAGCGTGCCGATGATGGCGCTGTATTTCAGCGTGGCGCGGTTGATATGCCGCAGCTTTTTCCAGAAGATGGGTGCCAGCACCAGAAACGCCAGCAGAAAGCGGAAGGCGTTCAGGTTCATGGGCTGCAACTCATCCAGACACAGATCCACCAGATAATAGGATACGCCCCAGAACAGGGTGACCAGCACCAGCGCCAGATCGGCCTTGCGCTGCTTCGACATAAAAACGCCTCCTCTCACAGTCTCTGAGAAGGCAGTATATCACAGGTTTCGCCCAAAAGCAATCATTTCCACAGCCGGAGATAGCCACCGTCGTGAAGCTGCTTTATGAGAAGCAGCAGGATCGGGCCGAGGATCATGCCCGCCACGCCCATGGCGCAGAAGCCGATATACATGGCGGCCAGCGCGGGCAGCGGCGGCAGTCCGGCGCTTTGTGCCATCAGCTTTGGCTCCATGATGCTGCGCACCAGCCAAATCACCAGATACAGCGCCGTCAGGGCGATGCCCTTGGGGAAGCTGCCCGCCAGACAGCACAGCACCGCCCACGGCAGCAGCACCGTGCCGGTGCCGAACACCGGCAGCGCGTCGATGAAGGCGATGACCGCCGAAAGCAGCAGGGCATAGGGCTGCCGGATCAGCAGCAGTCCCGCCAGCAGCTGGCAGAAGGTAATGACGATCAGCACACACTGGGCTTTGACCCATTTGCCGATGGTGGTGATGAGACTGGACTTGATGCCCCGTGCGGTCTCCTGCCACGCGGGCGGCAGCTGCCGCCGCAGGAAGGCCATCAGCTGGGGATAGGCGGCGGAGGTGAAGAACAGGGCCAGCGCCGTGGTGGCACAGAACAGCATCACCTGGGGCAGCGCCCCCACAAGGCCGGTCAGCAGCCGCAGCAGGGCGGAGGAGAGACTGCCCAGCGCTTCGGAAGCTGTTTGCTCCAGCCTGTCCAGAAGCTGGGTCAGCCATTGCTGCACGCCGTCGGGGCAGTCAGCGCAGAAGCTGCGGAGCCGTGCGGTGATGCGGTCCGCCAGCACGGGAAGCCCAGCCAGCAGCTCCGGCAGCCGCTCCATCAGGTCGGTGGCCTGCCGGATCAATTGCCCCACCAGCACCGCGCCCAGCGTGATCACCAGCGCCAGCAGCGCCAGCGTGAATACCGCCGCCAGAAAGCCCCGCTTCAGGTGAAGCTTCCGCCGCGCCAGCGCGATCACCGGCTCCATCAGCGCCGCGAAGCCCAGCGCCAGCAGAAATGGCAGCAGCCACACCAGCGCATAGCGCAGCACCAGCCAACAGACGGCCAGTACCGCCGCCCAGTAGGCCACCTTAATGAGAAATGCTTTTTCCCGCTGCAAATAATCACCTGACTCTCAACTTTTCCTTGTAAAACGGGGACGAGTATGCTACCATAGAAACACAGATGTATACCCAGTGTGATACCGCGATGGGAGGAACAAGCTATGGAGAAGAAAAAATTTTTTATCGTATCCGCTGACGCGCTGCCCGAGGTATTCGTAAAGGTTGCAGAGGCCAAGCGCATGCTGCAGGTGGGCGAGGCGGCCACTGTGGGACAGGCGGCGGCCATGGTGGGCATCAGCCGCAGCGCCTTTTATAAGTACAAGGACGCGGTGCAGCCCTTCCAGAACATGAAGGCGGGCCACATCATCACCCTGTACGCCTTGCTGCGGGACAATCCCGGCGTGCTGTCCAACTATCTGTCCATTTTCGCCGCCTCCGGCGCCAACATCCTCACCATCAATCAGACCATTCCCACCAACGGCTGCGCCGGCGTTACCGTCAGCGCCGAGACCAGCGACATGACCGAGACCATGGACGAGCTGTTCTCCCATCTGGCCGCGGCGGAGGGCGTGCTGCGGTTCGAGATCATGGCGGGCTGAGGCTCCACAGGATATACTATAAACAGAAAACGCAAAAAATATGAGCGTACTGCTTTGGCAGTACGCTCATTTTCATGTTATCGGCCGTATTTCTCCTTCGCCAGTGCCAGCAGGGCGGCGTGGTCGTTGTCCGTCTCGCCGTCCATGACGGTTTCCAGTAGCGTTTGCAGCGCCTGACCGATGGCGGGGCCTTCCAGCCCCAGCGCCGCCATGTCCCGGCCGTTGACTGCCAGCTGTTTCAGACTGAAGCAGGCATCCTTCGCCAGCAGGTCGTCCATGATGGCCTCGCCCTCGTCGATTTCCTGTTGGCGGCTGCGGTAGTCCGGATGCTGGGCCAGATTGTCCGCCCGCTTCACGGCACACAGCTGCCGCAGGCCCTCCACGCCCAGTTGGTTCATGGCATGGCGGATGGCCCGCTCCGTCAGGGGGATGGGCCGGTCGTGGTGTCGCACCAGCATGCAAATGCGCTGGGCGGTGGCTTTGTCGAACCGCAGGCGGCGGCAGACGGTCTCCGCCATCTCAGCGCTGGGCCGGTGGTGGCCGTGAAAGTGGCCCACGCCCTGCTCGTCCATCGTGAAGCATTGGGGCTTGCCCAGATCGTGCAGCAGCATGGCCCACCGCAGCACCGGATCGGGCGGCGCGGCGGCCACCGCGTGGGCCGTGTGGCCCCATACGTCGTAGCAGTGGTGGCGGTTGTGCTGGTCAAACCCCACGCAGGGCAGTATTTCCGGCAGCACCACGCCCAGCACCTGCGGGTCATCCAGCAGGACGCGCAGCACGTCCGTGCCGCACAGCAGCTTCGTCAGTTCCTCCCGCACACGCTCCGCCGCCACATACCGCAGGTCGCCGGACTGCGTCCGCAAGGCTCGATGGGTGTCCTCCTCAATGGCAAAGCCCAGGGTGGCGGAGAACCGCAGCGTCCGCAGGATGCGCAGAGCGTCCTCATGAAAGCGGCGCTCCGGCTCGCCCACGCACCGCAGGACGCGGCGGCGGATGTCCGCCTGACCGCCGAAGGGGTCGTGGAGCGTGCCACGCATATCCATGGCCATGGCGTTCACCGTCAGGTCGCGGCGGGCCAAGTCCTCCCGCAGGCTGCGGGTAAAGGTGACGGCGGCAGGATGCCGGTGGTCGGGATAGTCCCCGTCGGTGCGGAAGGTGGTGACCTCGCAGGACAGCGCTCCGCTGCGGACGGTCACTGTGCCGTGCTGCAAGCCGGTGGGGATGGCAAAATGGTCGAAGAGGGCCATGGTTTCCTGCGGCAGCGCCGAGGTGGTCACGTCCCAGTCGTGGGGCGGTTTGCCCATGAGGATGTCCCGGACGCAGCCGCCCACGGCATACGCCTCGTATCCGGCCTGCTCCAATGTTTGCAGCACCCCGCAAACCTCCTGTGGGATCATGGTTTCCACCTCTTTTCGCCTGTTTTCCGCAGAATTTGAGCAACAATGACGGTTGCACTTTGCTTACGGGTGTATTATAATATTTCTTCAAGAAAAATACAAGCGGCGGCTGCGAAACCGCCCTTTTGGAGGAATCGATATGATGCATCCCACTGAGGATATCCGGCATTTTCTGCACAGCGGCGTCCGCGTCCATATGGCGGGCATCGGCGGCGTGTCCATGTGCGCACTGGCCGAGGTGCTCAAGGGCATGGGGTTGGAGGTACAGGGCTCCGACATGACCGACAGCGACACGGTGAAGCACCTGCGCAGCGTGGGCATCCCCGTTGCCATCGGCCACAGCGCCGAGAATCTGCAAAACTGCGATCTGGTGATCCGCACCGCCGCCATCCACGACAGCAATCCCGAGATCGCCGGGGCCGTTGCACGGGGCATCCCCGTTTACGAGCGGGCGCAGGGCTGGGGCGCCATCATGCAGGCGTACCGCAACGCCCTGTGCATCTCCGGCACCCACGGCAAGACCACCACCACCTCCATGGCCACCCATATCTTTATGGCGGCCCAGAAGGACCCCACCGTCATGATCGGCGGCACCCTGCCCCTGCTGGGCAAGGGCTACCGGGTGGGCAAGGGCGACACCATCATTCTGGAGAGCTGCGAATACTGCA
>CAVHYW010000055.1:0-14826 GCA_963640475.1 bacterium
ACCAGCTCCTTGATGTTGGCGCGGGCGGGCTTCAGATACTCGCGGGGATCGAACTTGTCGGGATGCTCGTCCATGAACTGGCGGATAGTGCCGGTCATGGCCAGACGCAGGTCGGAGTCAATGTTGATCTTGCACACGGACAGGCGGGCGGCCTGACGCAGCTGCTCCTCGGGGACGCCGATGGCGTTGGGCATCTTACCGCCATGCTCGTTGATCATCTTCACATAGTCCTGCGGAACGGAGGAAGAACCGTGCAGCACAATGGGGAAACCGGGCAGGCGCTTGCTGACCTCTTCCAGCACGTCGAAACGCAGGGGAGGCGGTACCAGAATACACTTCTCGTTGACGGTGCACTGCTCGGGCTTGAACTTATACGCGCCGTGGCTGGTGCCGATGGCGATGGCCAGAGAGTCGCAGCCGGTCTTGGACACGAACTCCTCCACCTCTTCGGGACGGGTATAGGACGCCTCGTGAGCGGCCACCTTCACCTCATCCTCGATACCGGCCAGGGTGCCCAGCTCGGCCTCGACGACAACGCCGTGGTCATGGGCATACTCGACTACCTTCTTGGTGATCTCGATATTCTCAGCAAAGGGCTTGGAGGATGCGTCGATCATCACGGAGGTAAAGCCGCCGTCGATGCAGCTCTTGCAGGTCTCGAAGTCGGGGCCGTGATCCAGATGCAGCACGATGGGGATGTCGGGGCAGCAGGCAACCGCCGCTTCCACCAGCTTCACCAGATAGGTGTGGTTGGCGTAGGCGCGGGCGCCCTTGCTGACCTGCAGAATAACAGGGGCGTGCTCCTCTTGGCAAGCTTCGGTGATACCCTGCACGATCTCCATGTTGTTGACGTTGAACGCGCCGATGGCGTAACCGCCGTCGTATGCCTTTGCAAACATTTCCTTGGAAGTTACCAGTGGCATAATCATATCTCCTTCACAATAAAATTACAATGCAGATTGCACCTGTTGTTTGGAACATTCCTATTGTATCATATTTTTTTGTTTTTGCAAGTACAAACTGTTTACAACCGGTATTTTACATGGTAAAATACCGGTTGTAAACATTAAATTCCATAAATTTGGAGGTAATTGATATGAATGAACTGAGAGGTGCCTGTATCATCGGCCAATCCGGCGGCCCTACGTCCGTTATCAACGCCAGTGCTTACGGCGTGATCGACACGGCGCTGAAGTCCGGCGCCATTACCCAGGTGCTGGGCGCGGAGCACGGCATCAAGGGCGTTTTGAATGACCGTCTGTTCGACATGGGGCTGGAGGATCCCGAAGAGCTGCGGCTTTTGAAGTATACCCCCTCCTCTGCCTTGGGCTCCTGCCGCTATAAGATCGCCGATCCCGAGTTGGACGACACCGATTACAAGCGCATCCTTGAGGTGTTCAAGAAGCACAATGTCCGTTACTTCTTCTATAACGGCGGCAACGACTCCATGGATACCTGCAACAAGATCAACAACTACATGCAGTCCGTGGGCTACGACTGCCGCGTGATGGGCGTGCCCAAGACCATTGACAACGATCTGTTCGGCACCGACCACTGCCCCGGCTATGCCTCCGCCGCCAAGTATATCGCCACCTCCATGATGGAGGTCTATCAGGACGCCCACGTCTACGACACCGGTATGATCGTGGTCATGGAGATCATGGGCCGTCACGCCGGCTGGCTGACCGCCGCCTCCGCACTGGCCGGTATCCACGGCGCAGGCCCCGACCTGATCTATCTGCCGGAGCTGGACTTCAACATGCAGAGCTTCATCGACGATGTTAAGCGCGTCTATGCCGAAAAAGGCAGCTGCATTGTGGCCGTGTCCGAGGGCATCCATTACGCCGATGGCGATTTCGTCTCTGAGGCGAAGGTGGCCGCCAACGACGGCTTCGGCCATGCCCAGCTGGGCGGTCTGGCCGCCATTCTGGCACAGGTGCTGAAGGAAGAGACTGGCGCTAAGGTGCGCGGCATCGAGCTGAACCTGCTGCAGCGCTGCGGCGCACATCTGGCCTCTGAGACCGATATTGAGGAGAGCTACATGGCCGGCAAGGTGGCCGTGGAGAACGCCGTCAACGGCATCAACGGCCGCATGATCGGCTTCGAGCGCGGCATCAAGGACGGCAAATACGCCTGCCGCACCAAGCTGATCCCCCTGATGGAGGTGGCCAACGTAGAGAAGAAGATCCCCCGCGAGTGGATCAACGAGGCCGGAAATTATGTCAACCACCAGTTCATCGAGTACGCTCTGCCTCTGATCCAGGGTGAGCCCGATCTGCCCAAGGAGGATTCCCTCCCCCGCTTTGCCCGCTTGAAGAAGATCCTTGCCAAGTAAGTTGATACGAAAAAATGTCTCAGGCCGTGGCCTGAGACATTTTTTTATGGGCGGTTCTTGTGATAGATGGCCCACAGGCCCTCCATCAGCAGGTATTTGTCGTACAGCACCTTGTTGCGGCAGTAGCGGACGATGACCGGGGCGTTGCTGCCGGTGGCCACAATGGTAGGCGTCTCGCCGGGGATGGTCTCCCGGATGCGGTCGATGATGCCGTCCAGCATGCCGGCAGTGCCGTAGACGATGCCGTTGCGCATGCAGTCCTCGGTATTCTTGCCAATAAGGTTCTTGGGATATTGCAGGGAGATGTCAGACAGCTGCGCGGCGTGATCGGACAGTGCGTCCAGAGACAGCCGCACACCGGGGAACATCAGGCCACCCTCATAGGTGTGCCTGGCGGAGATATAGGCGATGGTGGTGGCCGTTCCCATGTCGATGACGATGATAGGAGCGGGATACTTCTCCAGTGCCGCTACCGCGTCCGCCACCAGATCGGCGCCCAGCTGGTTGTGGATCTCCATGCGGATGTTCAGCCCCGTTTTCACGCCGGGGCCGACGATCATGGGCGGCTTGCCCAGCAGACGGGTCAGCGCCTTTTCCATCATGAAGTTCATGGGCGGCACCACGCTGGAGAAGATCGCGCCGGACACATCCTTCAAGTCGTAGCCGTACAGCGAGAAAATATTCATCAGATCAATGCTGATCTGATCCGCCGTTTTCCGGCTGTCCGTATCAATGGACGCCAGAAAATGCAGCTTCTTTTCACGGCTGAAAAGTCCGACGGAAATATTGGAATTGCCGATATCAATGGCCAGCAGCATGGTGCACCCCTCCCTGTTTTCTCCCGTCTAGCATAGCACATTCGGCACGGGATAGCAAGGGAAAAGACACAGCGGCTGCCCGCCGTTACAGAATAATGCAGATCAGTCCGCCACCGCCCTCGTTGATGATGCGCTCCAGCGCCTGCCGCAGCTTGCCCTGTGCATCCTCCGGCATCCGCTTCAGCTTGGCTTGCAGATCCTCCCCCACAATCTCATGGAAGCTGCGGCCAAAGATATTGGAGTTCCAGATCTTACTGGTGTCCCCTTCAAACTCCTGCAGGAGGTAGTTTACCATATCCTCCGACTGTTTCTCGTTGCCCACGATGGGCGAGACCGTGGTCTCGATATCCGCGCGGATCATGTGGATAGACGGTGCGCTGGCCTTCATCCGCACGCCGTAGCGTCCGCCCTGCCGGACGATCTCCGGATCCTCCAGATCCAGCTCCTCCACGCTGGGCATAACGATGCCGTAGCCGTTCTCCCGAGCCGAGCGCAGCGCGTCAGCCACCTTGTCATACTCCTGCTTTGCCGCGCCCAGCTGCGTCAGCAGCTGCATCAGATCGCCGTCATCTGTCACCGCCAGACCGGAGCGCTGGCTCAGAGTATCGTAGAACAGCTTGCGCGGCACCTGCAACTCCGCCTGCGCCATGCCGGTGCCGAGGTCAATGCTGCTGATGGCGGCATTCTCGATGACATCACAGGTACACATACCCTTCAACGCGCCGTCAAGCTCCCGGATGTGGTGCAGCTCCCGCGCCTTCTCCCGTACCGTCTGATATACGCTGCTCTTGATGGGATGCTCCAGCGGCAGCGCTTCCACCCAACTGGGCAGGTAAAGCGCAAGCTCCTGCAAGGGGAACTCAAACAACAGGCTCTGCATCAGATCGCTGATCTGCTGCTCGGCGAGCGTCAGACAGTTGATGGGAATACACTTTACACCGTAGCGCTGGTCGATCTCTCCGGCAATGCGGCAGGCCGTCTCCCCTTCCGGATCGGCGGAGTTCAGCAGCACCACAAAGGGCTTGCCGATCTCCTGTAATTCACGGATCACACGGGCCTCGGCTTCCTCATAATCCTGACGAGGGATATCGGTCACCGTGCCGTCTGTGGTCATCACGATCCCCACGGTGGAGTGATCCGCAATGACCTTTCGGGTGCCGATCTCCGCCGCCTCCGTCATGGGAATCTCATAATCGTACCACGAGGTCATGACCATGCGAGGCGCCAGATCCTCGAACTGGCCTACCGCGCCGGGAACCATATAGCCTACGCAGTCAATGAGCCGTACCGAGAAGCTGACGCCCTCGTCGAGGTGTATCTCTACCGCTTCCTCCGGCACAAATTTCGGCTCAGCGGTCATGATGGTACGTCCGGAACCGCTTTGGGGCAGTTCGTCCTTGGCACGGTCACGGCGGTATACGTCGCTGATATGAGGGATCACCTGTGTCTCCATAAAGCGCTTGATGAAGGTGGACTTTCCGGTCCTGACCGGGCCTACCACGCCGATATAGATGCTGTTCTGGGTCCGCGCTGCCATATCCTGATAAATGCATGTGGATTGATTCATGGTATCTTCCTCCGCTGCTGTTTTTACTTCATTTCTATGTGGTCTTGTCTTTCCGTATGCAAAAATTTTTTAATAATTTGTGAATAAATTGTTGAACAGAGGCGGTGAAATGTGGTACTATAATAAAAACGTAATTCCCATTATCTGACTTTTTCTGCGGAAGGGTGAATACGATGGAAGAAAACGTGGATCGCCGGGTCAAAAAAACCAAAAAGCAGCTTCGACTTGCGCTGATGGATCTGATGAGTGAAAAAACACAGAAGCACATCTCTGTCCGTGAGCTGGCGGAGCGTGCGGATATCAACCGCGGCACGTTCTATATCCATTATAAGGATGTGTCCGACCTCTTACAGCGTCTGGAGGATGAAATGGCCCAGCGCCTTTCCGAGATGTGCCGCGAACATGCCAATACTACCGAGATCAGCTCCTACCCTTTCCTGACAGACCTGTATGTGTTCGTGCTGGATAATGCGGATCTCTGTCGCGTGCTGCTGGGGCTCAACGGTGATATTGCCTATCGCCAGCGGATCTGTCGTATTCTGCATGATGACTTCCTGTATGGCTTTCTCTCCCGCTTCTATCCCAACGATCAGGAGCGGCTGGAGCACTTCTGTGCGTTTATCGTCTCCGGCAACCTGAATCTTGCCCTGACATGGCTCAACAACGGCGCGAAGGAAACACCGGAGGAGATGGCGCAGCTGGCCGGAAAGATCATCATGAACGGCGTCGGCGTGCTGAAATAAAATACATCTTATATGCAAGAAAGCCACCCTCTTGGGTGGCTTCCTCTATTGATGTGGTTCAGGTGTTCAGGAAGGGATCGTCCAGCATGCCGAGACGGCGCAGCATGGTCTTTTTCACCGCCTTGAAGATATTCTCATAGCCGGTGCAGCGGCACAGGTGGCCGCTGAGGAGCTTGCGCAGCTGGTCGTCATCATAATACACGTTGCGATCCAGAATCTCGGCGGCGGTCATGATGAAGCCGGGGATGCAGAAGCCGCACTGGATGGCGGTCTCATCCATAAATGCCTGCTGGATATCGCTCAGCTCACCGTTGGGGCCGGTGAGACCCTCCAGCGTGGTGATGTGCTTGCCCTCGGCCCACACCGCCAGATACAGGCAGGAGTTAAAGCATTCGCCGTCGATCAGCACGTTGCAGGCGCCGCATTCGCCCACCTCGCAGCCCTTCTTCACGGAGGTCAGGCGGAAATCATTGCGGAGCATATCGGTCAGGGACGCGCGGACGTCCACCATCTGCTCCACTTCCTTGCCGTTGATCCAGCAGGTCACCAACGCATACTGTTTCTTTGCCATTACAGCTCACCTCCCGCCAGCTTCACGGATTCGATCAGGCAACGTTTGGCGCTCTCCACAGCGATGTGGCTGCGGAATGCCTTGCTGGCACGCCAGGAGTCACGGGGATTGATGTCCTCCAACACCTTGCGGCCAAATTCCTCGATATTTTCCAGCGTCACGGCCTTGCCGTTGATGAAGGTCTCGGCGTTCACCGCCCGCATGGGGACAGGGCCTGCCACGCCGAAAGCGATACGCACACGCTCAAAGGTCTTGCCGTCCGGGCTGAGTCGCGCGTTGACGGAGGTGCCCAGCGTGGCGATATCCATGGCGTTGCGCATGGCATACTTGATATAGTGGCCCCAGGTGCGGTCATAGCTGGCCTTGGGGATCAGAATAGCGGTCTGGATCTCACCGTCCTCGATCTTCAGATCTACCGTACCGGCCTTGAGATAGAACTCCTTGATGGGGATACGGCGGACGCCGTTCTTTCCGGTGATCTCCACGATGGCCTCCCACGCATGCAGCGTGGAGGAGGAGTCGGCGGAGGTGACGCCGTTGCAGGTGTTGCCTCCGATGGTACCGGCGTTGCGGATCTGCGGGCCGCCCACCATGTCCACCGCTTCGCCCAGAACGTTGATGTACTTCTGGATGATGGGGTCGTTGGTGATGTGGGTGAAGCTGGTCAGGCTGCCGATGCGGATGTTCTCGTCCTCGTCGATGGAGATGCCCCGCATCTCGTCACACTTCTGAATGGAGATCAGAGCCTTACCGGCCCGCTTGCCCTCGCGCATCTGTACCAGCACGTCGGTGCCGCCGGCGATGATCTGGGCCTCGGGATGCTCCAGACGAAGGCGCACGGCATCCTGTACGTCTTTCGCCTCGTAAAGCGCTAACATATCATACATTGCTGCGTACCTCCTTAGTCTTGGATCAGGCCCTCTTCGGTGAACCGCTTGAAGAGGATGTGGGCGTTCATGGGATTCTGGTCGATGGTCACGCCGGTGGCGTTGAGAATGGCGTTGCGGATAGCCGGCGCGCCGGAGCAGGCAGGCGGTTCGCCCAGCGCCTTGGTGCCAAAGGCGGAGGTGGGCTCGGCGTTCTCCACGAACCGCACCGCCAGATGGGGATGATCCATAATGGTGGACAGCTTATAGTCCAGCAGGTTGTTGTTCAGGGGCTTGCCGTTCTTTTCATCAAACAGCAGCTGCTCGCCCATGCCGTAGCCGATGGCCATGGACATGCCGCCGTGCACCTGCGCCTCCGCCAGTGCAGGATTGATAAGCTTGCCGCAGTCGTGGACGTTGATGATGTTCTTCAGCGTCACCTTGCACATGGGGATATCCACCTCGATATCCGCGAAGGTGCAGCCGAAGGAATAGGCGTTGTTCTGGATAGTATAGGTGCTCTCGGCGGTAATATGCTCGGAATCGTTGGGATTATACTGGGCGGTCATAGCCAGCTCGCTGAGGGACATCAGCACCTTACCGTCGGTATTGCGGACGATGTTGCCATCTACGATGTCCATATTGTAGGTGGCCTGGCGGGTGACCTTCTGAGCATAGGCCAGAATTTTCTCTTTCAGCAGCAGGCCGGTCTTGCGGATGGAGAAGCCTGCTACATAGGTCTGGCGGCTGGCGTAGGCGCCCAGACCGGTAGGCGTAATGTCCGTGTCCTGACAGGACACCACATGCACGTCCTTATAGCTCTTCAGGCCTACCACATCGGCGGTCATCTGGGCATAGGCGGTGTCAGCGCCCTGACCGATCTCCGTCTCGCCGCACTGCATGGTGACAGTGCCGTCCAGATTCAGCAGCATGCGGTTGGAGCTGGTCTCCAGCGAAATGGGATACACAGCGGTGTTGTACCAGAAGGTAGCCACGCCGATGCCGCGGCGGATAGGGCCAATGTCCTTGGCGTACTCGGCCACTTTGCGGTCATAGTCGATGTACTTGCGGCCCACTTCCAGACATTCGCGGAAGGAGTCGTTGTAGTTGACGTTGTGGCTGAAACCGTCCTCATAGCCCTGAGGCATGATGTTCTGCATGCGGAAGGCCAAAGGATCCATGCCCACGGCTCTAGCGCACTCGTCCACATTGGACTCGTCAGCGAAGGATGCCTGCGGCATACCGTAGCCGCGCATAGCGCCCGCTGCGGGGCGGTTGGTGAACACCGTCCATGCATCACACTCCATGTTGTCGCAGGGATAATGCTGGGGGAAGGAACCCATGGCCTTTGCCACGATGGAGTGGCCGTGGGAGGCGTAAGCGCCCTGATTGGAGAAGCACTCTACCTTGCGGGCGGCAAAGGTGCCGTCCTTCCGCAGCCACGATATGATGTGGAAGCGAATAGCATGACGCACGCGGTTGGAGACGAAGGTCTCCTCACGGGAGCAGTCGATGCGGACGCAGCGGCCGCCTACCTGCGTGGTGCACCATGCGCACAGGGGCTCATACAGCGCGTCCTGCTTGTTGCCGAAGCCGCCGCCAATATAGGGCTTCACCACACGGATATCCGCCCAAGGGCGGCCCAAGGCCTGTCCCACGATACGGCGGATGATATGGGGGATCTGGGTGGAGGAGATCACCACGATGCGGCCATTCTCCTCATAGGCAAAGCAGCCGTGATTCTCGATATGGCAGTGCTGCACGGTGGGAGTATCGTACCAGCCCTCCACCTTGATAAGGCCCGGCTCCTGAATGGCGGCCTGATAGTCGCCCTTCTTCATATCGGTGTGCTTGAGAATGTTGTTGGGGTAGTTCTCATGAAGCTGAGGTGCGCCCTCCTCCATAGCCTTCTGGACATCCAGCACGAAGGGCAGCGTTTCATATTCCACCTTCAGGGCGCGGACGCCCTGCATGGCGGCCACCTCGTTTTCGGCGATGACCACCGCCACATCGTCGCCCCAATAGCGCACATGCTGATTCAGCAGGTGTCGGTCAGCCACGTCCTGATGGCCAGGATCCATGGACCAGGGATGGCCCGCCGTGGGATAGGTGATATCCTGCGGTACGTCAAAGCAGGTCAGCACCTTTACCACGCCGTCGATGGCCTCGGCGGCGGCGGTATCCACCGACTTGACGAAGCCGTGGGCGATCTCCGCGTGCTTGATGCGGACGTACAGGGCGTCCTGCGGCATCTGATCCTCATAGTATTTTGTCCGGCCTGTCGCCTTGTCATAGGCGTCCACACGGACTTGGCTTCTTCCGACTTCACCCATATGGTTTTCCTCCTCGATATCTGACTTGAAACCGCACTCTGTGAAAAGGAGAAACGGCAGTTATCTACACTGTTTATGGCACATATTCGTTGCACTAATCATAGCACGATTCACACGGTGTGAAAAGAGGTTTGCGTTATTTTAATTGGAGAATATCTGTATTTTTTGTTGACACATTTTCAAAGAACTGGGTATACTACCAGAAAAGGAACATCTCAAAGACAGGAGTGACATGTTATGAACATTGGCTGCGTTGTGATGGCCGCCGGTATGAGTTCCCGTTTCGGGGGCAATAAGCTGGCGCAGGAGTGGCAGGGTAAGAGCTTGATCCGTCATGCGCTGGAGGCTGTCCCCGCGGATAAGCTGTCCGCCACCGTGGTGGTGACCCAATACCCGGAAGTGGTGGCACTCGCAAAGGAATTTTGCTTTACACCGATTGTCAACAGCCATCCGGAGTACGGCCAGAGCCACACCATTCACTTGGGCGTCAAGGCGCTGGACACCTGTGACGCGCTCTTGTTTCAGGTGGCCGACCAGCCGCTGCTGCGGCGGGAGAGCGTGGCCCGTCTGATCGACTTCTACTGCCGCAATCCCGGCCACATCGTGGGCCTTGGCCACGGCGGCCAGCGGGGCAATCCCTGCATCTTCCCTGCCCGGTTCTTTCCAGAGCTTTTGAAGATCGAGGGCGACCGGGGCGGCAACGTGGTCATCCGTCAGCATGAGGATGACTTACTGCTGTACGAGGTGCCCGCCGATGAGCTGCGGGACGTGGACACGCGGGACGCGCTGTCCCTTCTCTGATAAACAGTTCTTCATGCGCCGCGGTGAGGTTCACCGCGGTGCATATTTTGTTACTTCTTGAGTGCGTAGGGAGTGTTCTTCAGGGGCAGGTCAAACTCCCGCTCACCGGTCAGCCGGTAGTAGGCGTCGGCAATGGCTGGCGCAGTGGGGATGGAGGTGATCTCGCCGATGCCAATGGCGCCGCCGGCTACGTTCAGGCCCGGCTTCTCCACAACGATGGCTTGGATCTCCGGCGGGATCTGGTTGGCCCGGAACAGGCCCAGCGTACCATACTTGGCGGTGGGCTTGCAGGTATCGTCGATGGGATATCGCTCCGTCAGGGCATAGCCCATGGACATGACCACGCCGCCCTCGATCTGCCCCTCGATGCTGAGAGGATTGACAGCCTTGCCCACATCGTGAGCGGCCACCATCTTCTTGATCCGGCCCGTGTTTTTGTCCAGAATGCACATCTGGGTAGCGTAGCCGTAGGCCACATGGCTGACGGGGTTGGGTACGTCAGCGCCCAGCGGATCGGTCTTGGCCAGATATTCGCCGTAGAACTCCTTGCCCTTCAGGTCGCAGAGCGTTTTACCGCTGTCCAGCTCCGCCTTCAGCAGTTCGCAGGCGCGGCGGGTGGCCTCGCCGGTCACCAGCGTCTGGCGGGAGCCGGAGGTATCGCCGGAGTCCGGCGCGATCCATGTATTGTTGCGCTCGTAGACGATATCATCACGGTGCAGGCCGGTATTGGTGACCACCACCTGTACCAGCACGGTGCCAAGACCCTGACCGATGCAGGAAGCACCGGAGTAGATATGCGCCTTGGCATCATCCTCCACAATCAGCTTGCAGCGGCCCCAGTCGGGGATACCCACGCCGACGCCGGCGTTCTTCATGGCACAGGAGATACCCACAGGATCGCCGTTAGCCACCGCCTCGTCATAGGCGGGCTTGATGGCTTCCAGCGTCTCCACAAGGCCGGTGGACTCGTCCACGATCTGGCCGTTGGGCAGTACGCCGCCGGGACGGATGGCGTTGCGGTAGCGGATCTCCCAGGGAGAAATGCCCACCAGATCGGCCATCTGATTCAGCAGTGTCTCGGTGCAGAAGCAGGTCTGCGTCACGCCGAAGCCGCGGAACGCGCCGGCCGGTGGATTGTTGGTATAGTAGGCATGACCCTCGATCTCAAAGTTCTCATAGGCGTAAGGGCCTGCCGCATGGGTGCAGGCGCGCTCCAGCACGGGGCCGCCCAGCGAGGCAAACGCACCAGTATCGGAGACCACGGAGGCTTTCACACCCTGAATGATGCCGTTTTCGTCACAGCCCATGGTGAAGTTCATGTCGAAGCTGTGGCGCTTGGGATGCACCAGAATGGACTCCTGGCGGCTCAGCTTGAACTTGACGGGCTTCCGCGTCAGATAGCACAGCAACGCGGCGTGGTGCTGGACAGACATATCCTCCTTGCCGCCGAAGCCGCCGCCTACCAGACAATTCTGTACCTGACAATGGTCATAGTCCACACCCAGCATACCGGCGCACTCGTGCATCGTCGTATGGGCGCTCTGGTCGGTGGTCAGCAGCTTCACGCCGCCGTTGTCCAGCGGCAGCGCCACGCAACACTCCGGTTCAAGAAAAGCGTGCTCCGTCCACGGGGTGGAAAAGTGCTCGGTCAGCACATACTTGGAATTTTTGATGGCCGTCTCGGCATCGCCGCGGGAGACGTGCTTATAGGCCTGAACATTGCTCTCTTCTTCGTCGAACACCAGCGGCGCGTTGGGCGCGGCCGCCTCGGTGGGATTATGGACGGCGGGCAGTACCTCGTACTCCACCTTCACCAGCTTCTTGGCCTTCTCCACGGTCTCTTGATCCACAGCGCAGATCAGCGCTACGCTGTCGCCCAGATAGTGCACTAGCTCGCCCACGCCGATCAGGGTAGGCTGGTCTTTTTTCAGATGGCCCACGTTGATCTTGCCGGGGATGTCCTTCTGGGTGGCTACGCAGATCACGCCGGGCAGGGCTTCCGCCGCGGAGGTATCAATAGACAGCACGCGGGCGCGGGCATACTGGCTGCGCACCGCGCCGCCATAGCACATGCCCTCTACATACACATCGTCAGGATACTGACCGTAGCCCAGCACCTTCTCCTCCACGTCCAGACGGTGGACGCGGCTGCCCAATTTCCAGTCATCGGCGGACGCTTCGGGTATCTTCCCTTCCCGCAGGATCTTGCCCGCCAGCAGGATGCCGTCGATGATCTTCACATAGCCGGTGCAGCGGCAGATATTGTTGCGGATGGCAAAGGCCGCTTCTTCACGGGTGGGGTCAGGATTCATGTCCAGCAGCCCCTTGGCGGAGATCACCATGCCGGGGATGCAGAAACCGCACTGTACCGCGCCTGCCTCGCCAAAGGCGAAGGTATAGACCTTTTTCTCCCAATCGCTGAGGCCCTCTACCGTGATGATGGTTTTGCCCTCCAGCTTGTCCGTCTGGGGGATGCAGGCCTTGGTGGGCTTGCCGTCGATCAAAACGTGGCAGGTGCCGCATGCGCCCTCGCTGCATCCGTCCTTTACTGAGGTCAGGTGCAGCTCGTCACGCAGGAAGCGGATCAGCTTCTGGTTTTTCTCCACCGTTACGGTGCTACCGTTTACGATAAATGTTGCCATATATAATGCGCTCCTTCCTTCCGCCCCGGGGCGGTCAAAGGTGTGTGATGTGGTAAAGCCTAAAATTTTTTCTATATTATACAATATTTTTCAGTTTTCCGCAAGATATATGCGTAAAAACCGTTATTCTACTTTTCAGATAACGTCTCCCCCATCCCGGCACGGCAGATAGTCCAGGAAACGCTTGGCGGCGGGTGCCAGTTCCTCCCCTGACCGCATGGCGAGGCCGATGCGCCGGAAGGCGGGCCGTACCAGCGGGCGCAGCGCCACCCGATAAGGGATGCGCCGCAGTATCAGCTGGGGCAAAATGCTGACGCCCAGTCCATGCTCCACCATGGACATGACGGCATAGTCATCCAGTGTTGTGAAGCGTACCCGCGGCGCAGTACCGGCCTGCTCAAATACCTGCATCACCTCGCGGTCACGGTTGCCCGCCTTGTCCAGCAGGATAAAGGGCTGCTCCGCCAGTGTTTCCACCGGGACCTTTTCCAGCCGCGCCAGCGGGTGATCCTCCGGCAGTACCGCCATCAGCTCGTCCTGCGCCAGCTCCATGACCTTCAGCTCCGGACGGGTGGGCAGGTGCAGAAAGCCGAAATCCGCCTGGCCCTGCAAGATCCACTGCTCGATCTCGGGATAATTGCCCATCAGGATCTCAAAGTCGATATTCGGATAGTCCTTCTGAAAGGCGCAGATCATGTTGGGCAGCCAATGAGTGGCCACGCTGGAAAATGTACCGATGGCTATCGTGCCGGAAATGATGCCCCGCAGTTCTCCCGCCATCTGGCGGCACTGCTCCGCCTGCGCCACCATCTCACGCAGCGACGGCAGCAGCCGTAGGCACTCATTGGTAGGGGTGACCCCTTCTCTGCCCCGGCGCAGCAGCGGAAAGCCGATCTCGCTTTCCAACGCCGCCATCATGCGGCTGACGCCGGAGATGGTATAGCCCATGGTCTCCGCCGCTGCGGTGATGGAGCCCTTATCAATAGCGCACAGCAGCATGCGGCACTTTTCGCTCTCCATACCCGTCCTCCTATGTTTGACAAATCTTCAAATCACATTTGAAAAATTCTCGCTTTACTCAAGGATACGATGGATGTAGAATTTTGTCAACCACCAAAAAGTGGCGCAGCGGCGAACCCCATCTTCTCTCCTCCGCTGCGTCGCTTTTTCGCGCTGTCAGGAGGCATTTTCATGTATCAGAAGCACCGTTTTTTCATCCGCTATCTCGTCGCATTACTGTTGTTTGGTTTCAATGGTTTTGTTACCAGCCATATCGCCCTTGACAGCGGGCAGATCGTGCTGCTGCGGACGCTGTTAGGCAGCGTGAGCTTATTGACCTTTTTCTTCCTGTCCGGTCACCGTTTTTCCTTTACCGGGCGTGGCCGGGATGTCACGCTGGTTTTGCTGTCCGGCGCGGCCATGGGGGCCGGCTGGATGTTCCTGTATGCCGGATACCGCATCATCGGCGTATCCACTGCGTCACTGCTGTATTATAGCGGGCCGGTGATCGTCATGGCCCTGTCGCCCCTGGTGTTTCATGAGACGCTGACCTGGGTAAAGGTCACAGGCTTTGTCTGCGTCTGCGGCGGTATCGTACTGGTAAACGGTTTGGGCGGCGGACAGATCAACGCGGTAGGATTCTTTTACGGTATCATGAGCGCGGTATGCTACGCCGTCATGCTGATCCTCAACAAAAAGGCCAAAGGCGTGGACGGCATGGAAAATTCCCTGCTGCAAATGCTTTCGGCCGCCGCTGCGGTATTCCTTATTCTGCTGTGTAAGGGCGGGCTGGCCATGTCCGTCCCCGGCGCAAGCTGGCCGTGGATCCTGCTGCTGGGCATCATCAACACCGGCTTCGGCTGCTGGTGCTACTTTTCCGCTATCGGTGCGCTCCCTGTTCAGACCGTTGCGGTGTGCGGCTATCTGGAGCCGTTGAGCGCCGTGGTCTTCTCTGCCTTGCTGCTGCACGAGCGTCTGACGACGGCGCAGATGATCGGTGCGGTACTGATCCTTGGCGGCGCGTTGTTTGCCGAATGTGTCCACCCAAAACAGAACGTAAGCAAAAAAAGAACCGCGTGAAGCAGCACGCGGTAAGCGTCAAATGAATGCAAAAATGGACCGCACTCACTGAGTCGGTCCATTTCAAATCA
>CAVHYW010000056.1:0-14350 GCA_963640475.1 bacterium
GCGCAAGCGCGTCCACAACCTGAAGTACTACACCTGGGTCGAGCAGCAGCAGATGAACGTCGAGGATCTGAACGCCCAGTGGTACGACACCAAGGGCACTTGGGACGCCGTTCACGCTCAGGCCAAGGATCTGGACGAGCTGATCAACGAGTTCAACGAGGCCACCGGCCTGCTGAAGGCGCTTTAATTCCTAAAGGGGGAGCAGGCTCCCTCTTTAGATCCCCATACGATACGCCTCAGGGCGGGGCCTTCGCCCCGCCCTGAGTTTTTTTGTAACAGGAGAACACCACCATGAAAAATGTAAAATACGGCAAGTGCGTCCGCTGCGGCAAGACCTATGACGCCGTGCCTGACCTGACCAACTGCGAGTGCGGCGGTATTCTGGATATCGTCTATGACTATGATTATATCAAGTCCGTGCTGACCAAGGAGAAGCTGGCAAAGCGGGACAACCGCTCCATGTGGCGCTACCGCGAGCTGCTGCCCGTGGAGGAGACCACCCCCGACACGCCGCTGCGTGTGGGCTGGAGCCCTCTGTACGAGGAGTCGAAGCTGGCGGAGATGCTGGGCATCAAGAAGCTGTGGGTGAAGGACGACGGCCAGAACCCCACCGCCTCTCTGAAGGATCGCGCCAGCGCCATGGCCGTAGCCAAGGCCATGGAGGCGGGCGCCAAGACCATCGCCTGCTCCTCCACCGGCAACGCTGCCAGCTCTCTGGCCGGCAACGCCGCCGCCGCGGGCATCAAGACCTTCATCTTCGTGCCGGAGCGTGCGCCCCAGGGCAAGGTGGCTCAGCTGATGATCTTCGGTGCCAACGTCATCTCCGTCAAGGGCAACTATGAGGATACCTTCAAGATGTCTGCCGCCGCCATCGAGAAGTACGGCTGGTACAACCGCAACGCCGCCATCAACCCCTACCTCAGCGAGGGCAAAAAGACTGTGGCGCTGGAGATCGCCGAGCAGCTGAACTGGGAGATGCCCGACTATCTGGCTATTTCCGTGGGTGACGGCTGCACCATCGCCGGTGTGTGGAAGGGCTTCAAGGATCTGTACGCCATCGGCTTTATCGACAAGCTGCCCCGCCTGATCTCCGCCCAGTCTCTGGGCTGCTATCCCATCAATCGTGCCATTCAGGAGAACAAGCCCTGGGAGCCTATGGAGGAGAACACCATCGCCGACTCCATCTCCGTGGGCGTGCCCCGCAACGCCGACAAGGCGCTGGCGGCTATCCGGGAGTCCAACGGCATTGCCGTCAACGTGTCCGACGAGGAAATTCTGGCGGCACAGCGTCTGCTGGGCCGTACCTGCGGCGTGTTCGGCGAGCCTGCGGGCGTCACCGGCGCGGCGGCTCTGAAGAAGGCCTGCGAGGAGGGCCTGATCCCCCACGACGCCACCGTGGTGTCCGTGGTCACCGGCAACGGCCTGAAGGACGTGGCCAACGCCATCAAGTCCGCCGGTTCTCCCGTCCACATCGAGCCTGACCTCGAGCTGATGGTGGAGGAGTTCAAAAAGCGCGGCGTGGTGGTAGAGTAAAAAACTGGCATGAAATCTTCGATTTCATTGCCAAAAAGGATTACGGTTCGCTGCGCGCCTTTGACACTTGCTGAACCGAGAAGTATTTTTTGCCACGCACACGCCGCGGCAAAAAATGATTTCAATGATTCGCGTCTGCGGACGCGAACTCTGCGAGGCTATTTTGAAAAGGAGCGGTGAAAACCGCTCCTTTTCTTATAAAAAATCAGGCATACCGGCGATTTTCGCCTTGACTTTTGGCCCAAAATCGTGTATCATAATTGTTGCTGTAAAGGTTGAAAACTTTACATAAAGGCGATACGCTTTACAGAAAGGGGAGTCATCCGTGAAAAACCAGACCTACCGCATGACCATGCTGTTCGATTTTTACGGCGAGACCCTGACCGACAGGCAGAAGGAATTCTTCGACCTGTACTATAACGAGGATCTGTCTCTGGGCGAGATCGCCGAGAATTACGGCATCTCCCGGCAGGGTGTGCGGGACGTGATCGTCCGGGCCGAGGCGGCCATGCAGGAGATCGAGGATAAAACGGGCCTGATCCGCCGCTTTATGCAGATGCAGCCCAAGATCACCGCCATCGAGGAGGCGGCACAGCAGATCAAGACCATCAACTATCGCCAGTATGAGAATCCCCAGCTGGACAAGCTGGTGTCCGACATTTTGGAAAACGCCGAAGGGCTGAAGGAGTAAACATGGCCTTTGAAGGATTGTCCGAAAAATTAAACGCCGTATTCAAGAGCTTGCGGGGCAAGGGCCGCCTGACGGAGGCCGACGTCCGTACCGGTATGCGGGAGGTGCGTCTGGCCCTGCTGGAGGCCGACGTCAGCTATAAGGTGGTCAAGGACTTCGTGGCGCAGGTCACCGAGCGCTGCGTGGGCAGCGACGTGCTGGAAAGCCTGACCCCCGCCCAGCAGATCATCAAGATCGTCAACGAAGAGCTGACCAAGCTGATGGGCAGCACCAACGCCAAGATCACCACCGCCAACCGCGGCCCCACCGTGGTCATGATGGTGGGCCTTCAGGGTGCCGGTAAGACTACCAATGGCGCAAAGCTGGCGGGCCTGATGCGCCGCCAGTTTGGCAAGCGCCCGCTGCTGGTGGCCTGCGACGTGTATCGCCCCGCCGCCATCACGCAGTTACAGGTGGTGGGCAGGCAGCTGGATATCCCCGTGTTTGAAATGGGGCAGATCGACCCCGTTACCATCGCCAAGGAGGCGGTAAAATACGCCGCCGACCACGGCAACGACATGGTGTTTCTGGATACCGCCGGCCGCCTGCACATCGATGAGACACTGATGGACGAGCTGAGGAACATCAAGTCCGCGGTGAAGCCCAACGAGATATTACTGGTGGTGGACGCCATGACCGGCCAGGACGCCGTCAACGCCGCCAAGGCCTTTGACGACGCGCTGGGCATCGACGGCGTGATGCTGACCAAGCTGGACGGCGACGCCCGAGGCGGCGCGGCCCTGTCCATCCGGGCGGCTACCGGCAAGCCCATCAAATTTGTGGGTACCGGCGAAAAGCTGGACATGATCGAGTTGTTCCACCCCGACCGCATGGCCTCCCGTATTCTGGGCATGGGCGACATGCTGTCCTTCATCGAAAAGGCTGAACAGCAGTATGACGAGCAGCAGGCCAAAAAGCTGGAGGAGAAGCTGCGGAAGAACCGCCTGACCCTCAGCGATTATCTGGATCAGCTGGAGCAGCTGCAGAATATGGGCGACCTGAGCCAGATCGCCAGCATGCTGCCGGGCAACATGGCCAAGGGCTTCGACCCCGACCAGATCGACCCGAAGCAGTTCGCCCGCACCAAGGCCATCATCCAGTCCATGACCATGCAGGAGCGTGAGAATCCCCAGATCCTCAACGCCAGCCGTAAGCGCCGCATCGCGGCAGGCTGCGGCCAGCAGGTGTCGGACGTGAACCGGCTGCTGAAGGGCTTCGAGACCATGCAGCAGATGACCAAGGCCCTGACCCGCGGCAAGCGGGGCATGGGCGCACTGAGCGGCCTGATGGGAGGCGGCAGCAGCATGAGAGGCTTCGGCCGCAAGAAGAGACTGAAATAAGTGCCCCGGCATTTATGATACATGACAAACAAATAATTTATTTTGGAGGAAAAAACCATGGTTAAGATCAGACTGAGAAGAATGGGTGCCAAGAAGGCTCCTTACTACCGCGTGGTCGTCGCTGACAGCCGCTATCCCCGTGATGGCCGCTTCATCGAGGAGATCGGCACTTACAATCCCTGCGTGAACCCCGCCGAGATCAAGATCGACGCCGACCGCGCCCGCGAGTGGATCAAGACCGGCGCTCAGCCCACCGATACCGTCCGCGCCCTGCTGAAGAAGGTCGACGTTCTGTAAGGCCGAGGGCAAGCCATGAAGGAATTGCTGCTCTATATCGCCAGAAGCCTCGTCCAGCATCCCGATCAGGTCGCCGTGACCGAGGTCGAGAACGGCGACGAGCTGACGCTGGAGCTGCGCGTTGCCCCCGAGGATATGGGCAAGGTGATCGGCCGTCAGGGCCGCATCGCCAAGGAGATCCGCACCGTGGTGCGCTCCTACGCCCAGCGTACAGGCGCCAAAGTTTCTGTGGATATCGTTGACTGAAACAGGTCAATCAAAAAACCAGGCATCCGTCAGGATGCCTGGTTTTCTATCCTTTTTTACAGTACGCCCAGATGCTCCAGCAGGATCTTGACGCCGATGAGGATCAGGATCGCGCCGCCCACGAACTCCGCCTTGGACTTGTAGCGGGCGCCGAACACGCTGCCGGCCTTGACGCCGATGCAGGAGATGGTGAAGGTGGTCAGGCCGATAAGACAGACGGCCACAACGGTGTTCATCAGCTGGCTGGCGGCCATGATCTCCACCGGCACGCAGGCGAAGGTGATGCCCACGGCCAGCGCGTCGATGCTGGTGGCCACCGCCATCAGGAACATGGTCTTGACATCCAGCGCGGCGGAGGCGTTTTCCTCCTCCTTGCTGAGGGCCTCGCGGATCATATTGCCGCCAATCAGCGCCAGCAGCACGAAGGCGATCCACGACGCCACAGCGTTGATGTACTTTTCAAACCCCGCGCCCAGCAGATAGCCGATGAAGGGCATCAGCGCCTGAAAGCTGCCGAACCACACGCCGCAGATGGCAGCGCTGCGGAAGGTGACCTTCTGCATGGCAAGGCCCTTGCACACCGACACGGCGAAGGCGTCCATACTCAGCCCCACCGCCAGCAAAAACAGTTCCAATAAACCCATAGTAACTTCCTCGCATCCATATAAAATGAGCGGATACGACTCGTATCCGCTCATGTAAGCACTTGCTAACCTGAGACACATACGGCCTTCCGACTGTATGAGTCTCATCAATTAAGGTATACCAGGCGTTTGCCAGCATGTTGGCATACCGCGCATAGGCTGCGCCGACTACTCCCTCAACAGATGTAGTATAGCAGATAGGGGAGGGAAAGTCAACCACGAAAGCGCGGAGAATGGCATAGATGGAAGGATAGTAATTTTTGCTAAGATAACAAGGTATAGAGAAAGAATAAATTTAGGGAGACTGATGGAAAGGATCCCTTCTTCGAGGATATATGAAAATTTCTTTGCTTTTATTGTCTTGATCGTGGAAATAAGGAAATATAAGAAAATGGTAATAAGGAGCAAAGAAGTTGTTTTTGTCAAGGTCGTCCAAAGGTTGTATATCATTTCAGCTATCGCGGTGTTTTCACAAACAATTTGAATATACTGCTTCTCCATATATTACCTCCGGAATATTTCACAATTCCTGTTCCATCATTTTTTGTGCTATAGAGACACATTCATCTACACTTTTGGTAAAAGTTATTCCGAATGTTTTCGAGAAAACCTCGTAGATCACCATACCGTTTTGTTCTTTGCTATGTTGAAATTTTAATAAAATTTCCCTGCTTTCGATATCATATTCATCCGGCGGAGCATGGTTCAACAGGCCTATCGGATCCCACTTGTCAATTTCTTTTTTTATAATCTCAAAATTCATTTTACCACCCATAGCTTCACATCTTGTCACGTTTTAGTTGATGGAGGCAATGAGCACAAAGACGATGTATCCCATGCAGACGCTCGCAAGCGTCGTGTATTTCGTTACGGTGTCCTTTTCTTCAGCTTTGATCGCCTTAATGAGCAGAGCGGGGAACAGGATGCCCGCAATAATGGCCAGAAGCTGAAAGGGAAATCTCAGTTCCATATGTTGTTCCTCCTCGTTATGTAAATTTTCTTGGCGGTGCTGTTGACAAACGGCAAATTATAGCTTTATTTTAGCTGCGTACTCCTTGAGTACACAGTTGATTTCCTCCTCGTTTTGATAGAATATATCGTCACATTGCTCCAGTATCGCTTCCGCATCCTCGTCGGATGCGCTGTCGCTCAATGTCCGGTATGCGTGATATGCGTCTCGCAAATTCTTCTGCAGTTTTTCCGACAGAACGGTTTCTAAAGCCGTCATTTCTTTCTGCAAATCGCCGGTATTTTCGATGTTGAGGAAATACTGATCGTGTCCGCCGTTGTTGATCTCGCTCTGATAGGTCATCAATTCCGCATAGGGCGTATCTGCGCGCTTTTCTGCCCACAGGTCCCACATCTTATTCCACTTTTCCTGCTCGTCGGATAATTCTGTCTTGCTTTTTCTAAAAAAATCAAATAGTCCCATTTCAATCAATGCTCCTGCAATTTCTGGTTTGCCGATTACATTTATCGTTCGGAAAAGTCTTGCCTCTTTCATTCTACCATGCACTTCCCTGATACGGCAAGGGAAATTCTGCTGTTTTCCCGTAAAAAATACCCCTCATGAGGCTTTCCTCATGAGGGGTATCGGTTATGTTATCCCTTCCACTCCACGTAGAGCTCGCGGACGGCGTTGGGGTCGGCGGACTTTGCCGGGGCGGCGGGAGCTGCCGCGGGGGCGGCTTCGGGATGATCCCGCTTCTCGATGAACTTGGGAGCCACCTGGGGGAACAGGGCCAAGCTCAGCACGTCCTCGTCGCTCTTGGCGATGTCCTTGTACTCGGTGCGGTACTTCTCCAGCTCCGGCTCCAGCAGGTCGGCGGGACGGCAGGTGATGACGTCCTCGGGGGCGATGCCCGCCTTGGCGCGGACCTCCTCGTTGACCTCGCCGGGCAGCTTGCCGTATTCGCCCTTCAGCATGGCGCGGCTCTCCTTGGGGAAGGTCTTGTACCGCTCACCCATGATGACGTTCATCACGGCCTGCGTGCCGACGATCTGGCTGGAGGGCGTCACCAGCGGGGGATAGCCGAAGTCCTTGCGGACACGGGGGATCTCCGCCAGCACATCGTAGTATTTGTCCTCCTTGCCCGCCTGCTTCAGCTGGGAGATCAGGTTGCTGAGCATGCCGCCCGGCACCTGATACAGCAGCGTGTTGGTGTCCACACGCAGCACCTTGGGGTCGAGGATACCTGCATCCTGCAAACGCTGCGCCACCTTGCGGAAGTGGACGGCGGCGTCGGACATCTTGCCTAAGTCAAGGCTCGTGTCGCGGACAGTGCCCTTCAGCGTAGCTACCAGAGACTCGGTGGCGGGCTGGCTGGTGCCGTTGGCCATGGGGCTTAAAGCGGTGTCCACGATATCCACACCGGCATAGGCCGCCATCAGCAGCGTCATGTCGCCGGTGCCGGAGGTGTTGTGG
The DNA here is from genome assembly GCA_963640475.1 of bacterium. GTDB lineage: Bacteria > Bacillota > Clostridia > Oscillospirales > Oscillospiraceae > Vescimonas. The sequence goes on from CAVHYW010000056.1 coordinate 7,216, forward strand.
GTGTGCAGGTGGATGGGCACCTTCACCGTCTCCTTGAGGGCCTTCACCAGAGAGTAGGCGTCCATGGGCAGCAGCAGGTTGGCCATGTCCTTGATGCAGATCATGTCCGCGCCCATGTCCTCCAGTTCCTTTGCCAGCTTCACGAAGTAGGCCTCGTTGTGGATGGGGGACATGGTGTAGCTGAGGGTGGCCTCCACCTGTCCGCCGTACTTCTTGGTGGACTTGATGGCCTGCTCCAGATTGCGCACGTCGTTCAGCGCGTCGAAAATGCGGATGATATCGATGCCGTTTTCGATGCTCTTGGCGCAGAAGGCGTCCACCACGTCGTCGGCATAGTGCTTATAGCCCAGAATGTTCTGGCCGCGGAACAGCATTTGCAGCTTCGTGTTCTTCACATGCTTGCGGATGGTGCGCAGACGCTCCCACGGATCCTCGTTCAGGAAGCGCATGCAGGCGTCGAAGGTAGCGCCGCCCCAGCACTCCAGCGAGTAGTAGCCGATGGAGTCCAGCAGCTCTAGCGCCGGCAGCATATCCTCGATGGTCATGCGGGTGACCGCCTGAGACTGGTGCGCGTCACGCAGAATGGTATCGGTGATCAGCAGGGGTTTATTCGATAAAAATTCCATAGTTTACCTCCTATTAGCCGAACAGGGAGATCAGCACGCCCGCGGCGATGGCGGAGCCGATGACGCCCGCCACATTGGGGCCCATGGCATGCATCAGCAGGAAGTTTCCGGGGTTGGCCTCCTGTCCCACCTTCTGGCTGACGCGGGCCGCCATGGGAACGGCGGACACACCGGCCGAGCCGATAAGGGGATTGATCTTTTCCTTCAGGAACAGGTTCATGAACTTGGCCAGCAGCACGCCGCCCGCGGTACCGAAGCCGAAGGCCACGATGCCCATGCCCAAGATCATCAGCGTCTTGGGGCTGAGGAACGTCGCGCCGGTGGCGGTAGCGCCCACGCTGACGCCCAGGAAGATGGTGACGATGTTCATCAGCTCGTTCTGCATGGTCTTGCTGAGACGATCCAGCACACCGCACTCCTTGGCCAGATTACCGAACATCAGGCAGGCGATCAGCGGCGCGGCGGAGGGCACCAGCAGCGCCACAAAGATGGTGACCACGATGGGGAAGATGATCTTCTCTTTCTTGCTGACCTCACGCAGGGGCTTCATGACGATCTGGCGCTCCTGCTCGGTGGTCAGGGCCTTCATGATAGGCGGCTGGATCACGGGCACCAGCGCCATATAGGAGTAGGCCGACACGGCGATGGGGCCCAGCAGCGCCGGGGCCAGCATGGCGGTGACGAAGATGGCGGTGGGGCCGTCCGCGCCGCCGATGATACCCACGGAGGAGGCCTCCGCGCCGGTGAAGCCCAGCAGGCGGCAGCCCACATAGGTCAGGAAGATGCCCAGCTGCGCGGCAGCGCCCAGCAGCAGGCTCTTGGGGTTGGCGATCAGGGGGCCGAAGTCGGTCATGGCGCCCACACCCATGAAAATGAGACAGGGATAGATACCCAGCTTGATGCCCAGATACAGCACGTCGATCAGGCCGACGCTGACGGTCTGGCCTACGGCCACACCGCTGAGCACCGTTTCCGATACTCCGGCAGCCTGCATCTCGGCGATGAACTCCGCTGTGATGGGGTTGCCGCCGAACAGATCCCAGTGGACGTGTCCTCCGGCGAAGAGGATCTCGTGGTACATCTCCGCGCCGGGCAGGTTGGTCACCAGCATGCCGACGGCGATCGGCACCAGCAGCAGCGGCTCAAACTTCTTGACGATGCCCAGAAACAGCAGCACGCAGGCGATGACGATCATCACCGCGCATTTCCAGTTATCACCCTGAAAGAACTGGTAAAAACCGGTTTGCTCGCAAAAATTCAGAATGGCTTGCATGGTGCGCCCTCCATTACTGGATGGTGCACAGCAGCGTGCCGGACTCCACGGCGGCGCCCTTTGTGACGGCCACAGCGGTCACCTTGCCGTCATGGGGCGCCATGATCTCGTTCTCCATCTTCATGGCTTCCAGCACCATCAGCACCTGACCCTTCTTCACCATGTCGCCGGCGGCCACGTTGACGGCCAGAATGTTGCCGGGCATGGGGGAGGTGATGCTCTCACCCGCGCCGGAAGCGGCGGGTGCGGCAGGAGCGGCGGCAACGGGAGCGGCAGCGGGCGCGCCGGTCATTTCTTCGATCTCCACCTCATAGGCGGTGCCGTTTACATTGACTCTGTATTTTTTCATGTGACTTCTCCTCCTCAGATCTTTTTCATGGAAACGATACGGATGGCGCTGACGTCAGTGCCCATATCCTCGGCGATGGCGGCGGCCACGGCGGCCACCAGCTCAGGGGTGACGGCGGCCGGTGTTGCGGCAGCCGGTGCGGGGATGGCGGGCGCTGACGTTTTCGCGTCGGTGCGGCGCACCACGTTGCTCATCACCGACACCAGCACGATGATGCAGATCAGTCCGATGAACACCGTACACAATCCCATCAGGCACACAAACAGGTTGGAATAATCCATTGCCTATACTACCTCCCATTCCTTTCTAGATGCTTCAATTGTACCAAACGTTTGGCATAAATTCAACCGTTATTTCCCTTGTTCCACAAAATTTGTAAGAATGCCTAAATAATTTTTGGATATATTGACGCTTCGGACAACTGAAACAGAAGAGCACTTTTCAAATAGAGGATGCCATGTTATACTATAAAATATGTAAAAAGGGCGGTAATAGGAGGCATGTATGCGTTACGGACAGGTAAAAAAAGGCATTTTTCTGGCGAGGCCCAACCGCTTTATCGCCCATGTGGCGCTGGACGGCGCGGAGACGGTGTGCCATGTGAAGAACACGGGCCGATGCCGTGAGCTGCTGGTGTCCGGCGCGGCGGTTTATCTGGAAAAGGGAACGAATCCTGACCGCAAGACCGCCTATGACCTGATCGCCGTGGAGAAGAACGGAAAGCTCATCAACATGGACGCTCAGGCCCCTAATAAGGTATTTGTCGAGTGGGCGCTGCAATTCGACCCTACCGCCACCGCCGTCCACAGCGAATACCGGTTCGGCCAGTCCCGCTTGGATTTCTGTCTGGAAACGCCGCGGGGGCTGCATCTGGTGGAGGTGAAGGGTGTCACACTGGAGGAGGACGGCCACACCCGTTTCCCCGACGCACCGACGGAGCGGGGCGTGAAGCACCTCCATGAGTTGATGCATGCGGTGGCGCTGGGCCACCGGGCCACGGCGTTTTTCGTGATCCAGATGGCGGATGTGGTGGACTTTGCCCCCAATGACGCGACCCATTCCGCCTTCGGCGAGGCGCTGCGTCAGGCGAAGGCGGCGGGCGTCAACATCGCCGCCTATTGCTGCCGCGTCACGCCGGACAGTCTGGAGATCGACCGCCCGGTGGAGATCAGGCTATAAAGCAGATAATGAAAAAAGTGCAGGCTTACGCCTGCACTTTTTTCAACAGATAATAGGTGATGCGAGCCGTCAGGCCCCACAGGGGATAGGGCTGCGATTTATAGACCGGTACCTCCATGCGGCCGTCGCCCCAGGGGTAATCCGGAGGGATCTGCACCGTGCCGTAGGGGAAGTCCTGCCCGATCATGGACCGCAGGGCATAGCGGTACAGCGTGGGCGGGTGGGCCGTCAGCCAGTCCAGAGGGAGAAGGAAGGTATCCGCCACCTCGTCGGGATTTGGCCGCAGCCGCGTCAGCGCAGCGGCGTCCATGCGGGCCAGCACCGGATGCATCAGCGCGTCGGAGCGGAGATAGAGGAAATCCAGCAGGCCGATGACGTCGATATCCTCCGAAGCGATGCCCAGTTCCTCACGGGTCTCCCGCAGGGCACATTCCGTGGGCGTTTCGCCCGGCTCCATCCGTCCGCCAGGAAAACAGACCTCGTGGGGTTGGCGGATGCCGCCGGAGCGCACCTCGTACAGCAGGCACAGGCCCTGCTCCGTCTCCACCAATGGCACCAGTACAGCATATTCCCGTTTGCTGCACAATAGCCCCGGCTGATGGTGCTGATAGGTGTTGTAGAAATCGCGGATGTCCACGGCTGGCCCCTCCTGTATGCGTTGCTTTTTCTTGTAGTATACCACAGAAGTCGGCGGTTTTGAAGCAAAAAATGAGGCCCCATCTTTCGATGGGGCCATGGTATCTGAGGTTTAGCAGCCGCAGCCGTTATTGCAGCCGCAATTGTTGTTGCAGCCGCAGTCGTTGCCGCAGCCGCAGCCATTGCCGCAGAACAGGAACAGCAGGATGATGGCGATGATGATCCAGCAGTAGCTGCTGCCGCCAAAGCAAGAGTTCTGATTACACATAGCGTAACCTCCTATGAAATTTCAGACCCCGTAGAGAAGTCTCACTCCATAGTATGTGAGGCGCGGCAAAGTGTGAGAGGGCGGCGGAAAATTATTCCTGCGCCGTGCGGGAGATGCGGTAGCTGAGGGTCAGCAGGGTATCCACGAAGTGGATGTCCTCGGAGTATACGTCGTCGGGTACGGAGATCTCCACGTTGGTGAAGTTCCAGAAGCCGCGGATGCCCAGCGCCACCAGACGGTCAGCCAGCGGCTGCGCCACGTTCTGGGGCACGGTCAGCACCGCCACATTGGGGTGATGCTGCGCCACATAGTCGTCCAACTCGTCCATAGAGCGGACGGTGACACCGTTGATCTCGTCACCGATCAGAGAGGAGGAGACATCGAAGGCGGAGTCCAGATGGAAGCCCACCTTGGCAAAGTCGAAGTTTTGCAGCAGCGCGTGGCCCAGATGGCCGGCGCCGATGATGATAAGTTTGTGGTCATTGTCGATGCCCAGAATATGACCGATCTCGGCGCGAAGCTCCGCCACGTTATAGCCGTAGCCCTGCTGGCCGAATTCACCGAAGCAGCTGAGGTCCTGACGGATCTGCGATGCCGTAATGTCCATCTTGTCGCCCAGTGAGTGGGAGGAAATGCGGACAACGCCCTTGTTGTAGAGGTCGTCCAGATAGCGGTAATAGCGGGGGAGGCGGTGGATCACAGCGTCGGAGATTTTTTGCTTTTTCATAGAAACCATCCTTTGGGACTGAAAATTTATAAGTTATTTTAGCGCAAGAAAAGCGAGTTGTCAACTTTTTTAACAATCTTTTTTGAAAAAATTTTACTTTACATTGGAGAGTTTAGTTGTTATAATAGATAAGCCGTTCAGAAGTGACGCAATTTATATGATACGCGCCTGTAGCTCAGATGGATAGAGCGTTAGACTCCGACTCTAAAGGCCGCTGGTTCGAATCCAGTCAGGCGTACCAAAAATCGTCTCAAACGTATCGTTTGAGACGATTTTTCTATGTTGAAAGTTATAAGAATTGAAACCTAACTTGACCACTATTGCGCGATTTGTGATCCGACTGAGCTATTACACTATGTCATATTTCAACTAGTGGTTTTCGACTTGTGGCGTGAAGTAAATATGTCATTGTAAAAGATATCAATAGACATGCAATGAAAAAGCATCCCGCCTGTAACCGCGATGGTCACAGGCGGGATACAATTTCAGATATGAAATATATTCACCAGAAACAGAAGAGCCAGACCGTAATAGGTCACCACGGCCACCAGGTCGTTGACGGTGGTGATCAGCGGGCCGGAGGCCACTGCGGGATCGATGTGAATCTTATGAAACAGCATGGGGATCAGTGTACCCACTAAGCTGGAGATCACCATGGCGACCACCAGCGATACACCCACACATCCGGAGATCAGAAACGCGGACAGCCACACATAGCCCTTGCACAGATGAATGTAGATACCCAGAAAAGCAAGAGCCATCAGTCCAAGGCACCCGCCGTTGAGGAGGCCGACCCGCATTTCCTTGCCCAGCAGGGTCAGCTCCTCCTTCAGACTGAGCTTTTCGTCCATCAGCACGCGGATGGTCACGGCCAGCGACTGGGTGCCCACGTTGCCCGCCATGTCCAGCACCAGCGACTGGAAGCAGATGACGATGGGCAGCGCGGCAACGACAGATTCGAAAATACCGACCACAGAGGAAACGCCCATGCCCAGAAACAGCAGTGCGACAAGCCAGGGTAGACGCTTTTTCATGCTGACGATGGCGGACTCCCGCAGATCCTCCTCCGCGGTCAGGCCGCCCAGCTTGGCATAGTCGTCGCCCATGGCATCGTCCGCCAGCTCCACCAGATCCTGCGCGGTGAGGATACCGGCGATTTTTCCGTCCTCCGTCAGCACCGGCAGAGAGTCCTCCTCGTACTCCGCGATCCGGTCGATGCAGTCCTCCACCTTTTCGTGGGCGAGAACATAGGGATAGCTGCGGCGGATGATGCCCTCCAGCGGATCGTTTTCCCGTGCGATGATCAGATCCTTCAGGCCGATGGCACCGGAGAATACGCCGTTTTCGTCCACCACATACAGTGTGGAGATGTTGTCATGCTCACCGGCCTGCCGTACCAGCTCGCTCATGGCGCCGCGAATGGTCAGCGTATCCGGAATGCAGACGAAATTGCCGCTCATGCGGCTGCCGATCTCCGCCTCGTGAAAGGCCAGCAGCCGCCGGACGTCATTCCTGGTGTCGTCATCAAGATGGGCGGCAATGGCCTGTTTCTTTTCTGCCGGAAGCTCCCGCAAAATGTCCAGCGCATCCCCAACGTCCATGCCGGCGACCACCTGTGCCACCAGCGGTTCCGGCATCTCGGCCAGACAGCGGGCGGCATCGTCCAAATAGGGGAAGACCTCCGCCAGCGCCTGAGCGTCCAGTAAGTGAAACAGCCACTGCCGCTCCGTGTCTGTCAGCAGTGCGACGGCTTTTGCCGCATCCCGCGGGTGGTAGCGCTTCAGCAACGGCCGCAGGTTATTTTCGCTTTTCGTGGCGCGGATGACCGCCGCGATCTCTTGAGAAAAATCCTTCTTTACAGTTTTGTTCATCATGTCTGTGCCCTCCTTTGGCGTTGAAAATAGGCGCAAAAATGCACCGCCTCAGAGATAGTTGCCACAGCAAGACGCCTCTGGTGCGGTGCGGGAGAACACGACAAAGCAGAATGTGATCAGTCCATGCCCATGGACGGCCACACCCGATTTCCGTATTTCCGCGTACCGCATACCCGGCTTCGTCTGCTACTTCCGCAGCTATC
>CAVHYW010000057.1:0-12931 GCA_963640475.1 bacterium
TGAGCTAACCTGTTTGCCCTCTGCCCTTAAAAGCGTTGATTTTACTGGGTTTCTGCTTGTTTTCCTATGTCAACGCTCCTGATTGGGTGGTGTTTTTGGAGCGGGCGACGAGGCTCGAACTCGCTACCTCGACCTTGGCAAGGTCGCGCTCTACCAGATGAGCTACGCCCGCAAAATGGTGCCTCAGGCCGGGGTCGAACCGGCGACACGCGGATTTTCAGTCCGCTGCTCTACCAACTGAGCTACCGAGGCAAATGGCGACCAAGAAGGGGCTCGAACCCTCGACCTCCAGCGTGACAGGCTGGCGTTCTAACCAACTGAACTACTTGGCCATGGAATGGTGGGAACAACTGGACTCGAACCAGTGACCCCCTGCTTGTAAGGCAGGTGCTCTAACCAGCTGAGCTATGCTCCCGTCCTTGCCACTTTCGTAAACGGCGAGTATGATTATACTAAATGTTCCCCCAACTGTCAACAAGAAAATCAAAAATTTTCTAAAAAATTTTTCGTGAAGCTTACAGGCTGTCGATAAGGGTCTTCAGCTCGTCGCCGGAGAAATCGTATACCGCGTCGCAGAACTGGCAGGTCATGCTGCAATGGCCCTGCTCGTCCAGAATCTGCCGCAGCTCGTCCTTACCCAGCGAGATCAGCGCCCGCTCCACCCGCTGGCGGCTGCAATAACAGCGGTACTCCACGGGGCAGGTCTCCAGAATTTTCAGGTCGAAGTCGGACATGACCTGACGCAGCATATGCTCCGGGTCGTCATCCTTGTCCAGAATGGCGGAGACGTTGCCGGCGGCCATGATGCCGCCCTCCACCTTGACGATGGTATCCTCGGTGGCGCCGGGCAGCAGCTTAATGAGATAGCCGCCCGCAGTCTTCACGCTCTGGTCACGATCCACCAGCACACCCAATCCGCAGGCGGTGGGGATCTGCTCGGACTCCACGAAATAGGCGGCCACATCCTCGGCGATCTCGCCGCCCAGCAGGTCGATGGTGCCCACATACGGCTCCTTCATGTGCAAGTCCTTGATGACGGTGATGGTGCCCTCGCGGCCCACCGCACCGCCTACGTCCAGCTTGCCGTCCTCCCGCAGCGGGATGTCCACCTGCGGATTGGTGACGTAACCCCGGACGTTGCCTAGATTATCGGACACGGCCAGCACAGTGCCCAGCGGGCCGCCGCCCTTGATCTGGAGGGTCAGGCTAGCGCCCGCGCCCTTCAGGGCGTTGCCCATCAGGCTGGCGGCAGACAGGGTGCGGCCTAGTGCCGCTGTGCCCACCGGCAGCAGCTTGTGTATCTGCCGTGCCCGTTCCGTCAGGTCACGGCTGCAAATAGCGGCGGCCTGTACCAGACCGTCGGATGAAATGGCTCTTACGATGCGATCCATAGAAAAAATTACTCCTTGTGAGGTTATTTGCGGATGGCGGTAAAATAGATGCGCTGCTCGCCCTCTCTGGGGCTGCGGCGCACCATGTCACCATAGGTGCGGATGTCGCCAAAACCGGAGGTCTCCAACCAGCCAGTCAGTTCCTCCACGGTGTAAGCCCGCTGGCGGTGCACCTCCAGATCCCGCTCCCACGCGCCGTCGCCCTGTTGGCGAAACAAATCGACGTAGTAGGTGCACAGTCCACGGTGATACTCGGTGCGCCAGACGCAGTAGGTGTCCTCCGTCTCGTCCAGAAACACCTGTCCATCCAGCGCCGAGAGCTTCTCCACGGTGTTGACATCGAACACCAGCAGTCCGCCGGGTGCGATGAACAGGTGCAGCCGCTGGAAGGTGCGCTGCACGTCGGCGGGCCGGGTCAGGTAGTTGAGACTGTCCAGACAGCAGATGGCGGCATCCACAGTGCCATACAGATCCAGCTTCGGCATGGACTGGTACAGGAAGATGGGGGCTACGCCCTCCACCGTGCCGCTTTTGCTCATGGCGGCGGCCAGCATGTCTTCACTGTTGTCCACGGCGATCAGCTCATAGCCGCGGCCGGTGAGGAGCCACGTCATAGCGCCGGTGCCGCAGGCCAGATCCAGCACGGTATGCACCGGGATACGGCTGCGGCGGAACAGCTTTTCAATAAAGTCAGCCCGCTTTTCGTACTGTACGTCCTCGGTCAGCGCGTCGTAGCTGGCGGCCAGCGCGTCGTAGGCGCTCATTCCTCGGACTCCTTCTCCTTGGCGTCCTTTTCCTCCAGCTCGCGCATTTTCTCCAGCACGCCCTCATAGCCGCCCGCGCCGTAGATCAGGCTGCGGTTCACCCGGCTGATGGTGGCGCTGGACGCGCCGGTGCGCTCCAGAATATCGTTATAGATCAGACCCTGACTCAGCAGCGTGGCCACCTCATAGCGCTGCTCCATAGAGCGCAGCTCCGGGATGGTGCACAGGTCCTGAAAGAAGTTGTAGCACTCCTCCTCAGTCTCCAGCGTCAGGATCGCCTTATACAGGCGGTCGCTTTTTTCCTTCTTGGCGATCTTGCGTTTGGTGGTATGCACAGCCATGATCGTTCCTCCCTTTACATTCCCTATATGCTTCCGATGGATTTCGGTCACTTTCATATTTTAACGCTTTCGCGCGTGAAAGTAAAGGAGCAAAGTGAAAATTTTCTGTGAAGAACGAAAAACGGGAACTTTTTGACTGAGGTTTCCGTCACATAAATAAGGAAACAAACAGGGAGGGAACACCATGAAGAAACGAATGAGAGCGATCGTGTGCGGTGTGCTGGCAGCGCTGATGCTGGCTGGCTGCGGCAGCGGCGCGGGGATGGATCTGACGCAGTATGCGGTCAAGGAGGCTGCCTACCCCGCTTATCCGGCTGCGCCGGACTATGACAGCTATTGCGACAGGACCGGAACGCTGGACTGGGACGCTTACAGCACAGCGTTGGAGAAGTATCAGAGGGAGATGCAGCTTCTGGGCAAGGGCGACCGGCCGGATGACGGCGCGGTACGGCGCTTTGCCGACCGGACGGTGGGGAAGATATTCACCGGCGGAGAGAATACCGTGTATTCGCCTATCAGCCTGTATGTGGCGCTGGGGATGCTGACGGAGCTGACGGACGGCGAGACGAAGCAGCAGGTGATGGACCTGCTGGGCGCTGCCGATGCGGGAGCGCTGCGGCAGCAGATCAAAAAGCTGTGGGTGAGCGTCTATCAGGACGGCGACGCCGTGTGCCGGTTGGCCAATGCTGCGTTCCTGCGGGAGAATGCCGACGTGAAGCAGTCGGCGGCGGACACGCTGGCCCAGTGGTACTATGCATCCTCCTACCGGGTGCCCATGGGGACGGAGGAGGCGGACAGGGCTATTGCCAGCTGGCTGAACCAGCAGACCGGCGGGCTGCTGGCTGAGGAGACGGGGAATATCCGCACGGATGCGGACAACCTGCTGCGGCTGTACAATACTATATATTATAAGGCCGGTTGGTGGGAGCCCTTTAAGAGCAGCCGGACGAAAGCAGATACCTTCATTGCCGCCGACGGCAGCGAGCAGCGGGCGGACTTCATGCACCTGACGGAAACAGGCGATGCCCTCCGGGGCGAGGGCTATACCGCCGCGCCTAAGAGCCTGAAATATGGGCGGATGGTGTTTGTGCTGCCGGACGAGGGCGTGACACCGGAGAGCCTGCTGGCGCGGGATGGCTTTCTGACGGAGCTGACGGGGGAGTACAGCATGGCCGATGTGGTGTGGTCGGTGCCGAGGTTCGATGTGAAGTCCTCCATCGACCTGAAGGATATCCTGAAAACGCTGGGCGTGACCGACGCCTTTGACGGGAACATGGCGGACTTTACGCCGCTGACCGACAACGGGGCGATGGTGAACAGCGTCATGCAGGCCGCCCGCGTCAAAATCGACGAGGAGGGCGTGGAGGCCGCGGCCTACACGGAGATCAGCGTCAACGATTCGTCGGCCATGATTGAGTCACCGCCCGTGGTGGAGATGAACCTGAACCGGCCGTTCCTGTTCGTGATCTATGACGGCAATGATGTGCCGCTGTTCGTGGGCACGGTGCAGACGATGGCGTGAGAGAATGGAAAGTGTGCTGACGCTTCGTAGGGCGGCATGACCACATGCCGCCGCGCAAGTTACGGAATAGCTCTATGAAACGGCGGCGGGGTGTAGTCACCCCGCCCTACAAAAGCGGCACCTTGCACTCGTTGCAGCGGTAAAGGCATGGACAGGCGAAACGCCGAAAATACCTGAAAATTTTTAGAAAAATAAGAGAAAATCCCCTTGACAATAAGGGGATTTTCCTTTATTATATGTGGGTACGCGCGAAAAGGGTGCTGCACACCCGGAGGCGTTTACAATTGCGATGAACCGAAAGATTGCGGCTCTGGGCCGGTAACTTTCGGGGAGTATGTCCGATAATCGGGCGGCTGAGGAAGTTCTGTGTACGTCAGCGTAGATCGCTGCGCCAGAAGCACACCGGCCGGATTGCGCCGGTGTTTCTTATGAGTCGGAATGATACGCACGGAACGGCGTATAAGAAATTTCTCACCGTACGGCATTGGTCAAAGCAACAAAAACCGTACAAATTATGGAGGAACGAACCAAATGGCAAAAGAAATGATCCGCATTCGTCTGAAGGCCTATGACCATCAGGTCATCGACCAGTCCGCAGAGAAGATCGTCGAGACCGCCAAGCGCACTGGCGCTTCCGTGTCCGGCCCCATCCCTCTGCCCACCAAGAAGGAGATCGTCACCATCCTGCGCGCTACCCACAAGTATAAGGACAGCCGTGAGCAGTTCGAGCGCCGCACGCACAAGAGACTGATCGACATCACCAACTCCACCCCCAAGACCGTCGAGGCCCTGATGGCTCTGGACCTGCCCGCCGGTGTGGAGATCGAGATCAAGCTGTAAGGTACACATTATAATAAGTACCGCACGATCTCAAACAGGCAAACCCCTTTTATCATGCTTGCAACCCAATGTCCGCTGACTTGCGTTAAGGCGGACGGGTTACGTCGGCAGAGCAAGCGGTCTCTACCCAATGGAGATTGAACTATGTCGACCAATAACCTTACTAGGAGGATCATACATGAAAGCGATCATCGGCAAGAAAGTCGGCATGTCTCAGATCTTCGACGAAAACGGCAAGGTGATCCCCGTCACCGTTATCGAGGCGGGTCCTTGCGTTGTCGTGCAGAAGAAGACGGCCGAAAAGGAAGGCTACGCCGCTGTGCAGCTGGGCTTCGAGGATATCCCCGAGCGTAAGCTGACCAAGCCCGAGATGGGCCACCTGAACAAGGCGGGCGTTGCTCCCAAGAAGTACCTGCGCGAGTTTGACCTTGAGAACGCCGCCGAGCTGAACGTGGGCGACATCATCAAGGCTGACACCTTCAAAGAGGGCGACTTCGTAGACGTGACCGGCACCAGCAAGGGCCACGGCTATCAGGGCGTCATCAAGCGCTGGGGCGCTCAGCGCACTCCCATGAGCCACGGCGGCGGCCCCGTCCACCGTCATGCCGGTTCCATGGGCTCCACCACCGATCCCAGCCGTATCTTCAAGGGCAAGATCGGCGCCGGCCAGATGGGCGGCGACCAGATCACTATCCAGAATCTGGACATCGTCAAGGTGGATCCCGAGCTGAACCTGATTGCTGTCCGTGGCGCCGTTCCCGGCTGCAAGGGCGGTCTGGTGCTGATCAAGAGCACTGTCAAGACCCACCGCGTCAAGAACGTTGAGTCCGGCATCAGCAACAACCCGCAGAAGGCTTCCGGCCGTAATCCCCAGAAGGCTTCCGCACGTAATAAGTAAGGAAAGGAGTGCTTAAGGTAAATGTCTACTATCAAAGTGTTGAACATGGCCGGCGCAGAAGTCGGTACTGTTGAACTGAACGACGCCATCTTCGGCATCGAGCCCAATCAGGCTGTCGTCCATGAAGTGGTGAAGAACCACTTGGCAAACTGCCGTCAAGGCACCCAGAGCGCTCTGACCCGCGGCGAGGTTTCCGGCGGCGGCAAGAAGCCCTGGCGTCAGAAGGGTACCGGCCACGCCCGTCAGGGCAGCACCCGTGCTCCCCAGTGGACCCACGGCGGTATCGTGTTTGCTCCCAAGCCCCGCAGCTACTCTTACGTTCTGAACAAGAAGGTGAAGAGACTGGCTCTGAAGTCCGCTCTGTCCGCCAAGGCTGCCGCCGGCGAGATCATCGTCGTCGACTCCATCAAGATGGACAGCATCAAGACCAAGGACTTCCGCGCGTTCCTGACCGCCGTCAAGGCTGACGGCAAGTCTCTGGTGGTCACCCCCGCCAAGGACGAAGTTATCGTCAAGAGCGCCCGCAACATCCCCGGCGTCGAGACCAGCATGGCGAACCTCATCAATGTCTATGACATTCTGAAGGCCAAGTATCTGGTGCTGGATCAGAGCGCCCTCGCAGTAATCGAGGAGGTGTTCGCATAATGGCTAACGTATACGACATCATTATCCGTCCCATCATCACCGAGCGTTCCATGGCCGCTGTCGCTGACAAGAAGTACGTCTTTGAAGTGGCTCCCAACGCCGGCAAGATCGAGATCAAGAACGCCGTCGAGGAGATCTTCGGCGTGAAGGTCGCTAAGGTCAACACCATCAACTACGATGGCAAGGCCAAGCGTCTGGGCGCTGGCCGTCCCGGCCATCGCAAGAGCTGGAAAAAGGCTTATGTCCAGCTGACCTCTGATTCCAAGACCATCGAAATGTTCGAGGGTATGGTGTAAGAAAGGAAGGAGTGTTAGAAAATGTCTATTAAAACTTTTAAGCCGACCACCCCTTCCCGCAGACACATGACTGTCTCCGGCTTCGACGGCATCGACAAGCACGCCAAGCCTGAGGCCAGCCTGACTGAGGTCCTGAAGAAGAACGCTGGTCGCAACAGCTACGGCCGCATCACCGTCCGTCATCGCGGCGGCGGCGAGAAGCGCAAGTACCGCATCATCGACTTCAAGCGCGACAAGATGGATATGGAAGCCACCGTTCTGCGCCTGGAGTACGATCCCAACCGCAGCGCCAACATCGCCCTGGTCCAGTACGAGGACGGCGAGAAGCGCTACATCATCGCTCCTGTCGGCCTGACCGCCGGTGACAAGGTCCTGTCCTCTGCCGCCGCCGACATCAAGCCCGGCAACTGCCTGCCCATCGCCAACATCCCCGTGGGTACTGTTATCCACAACATCGAGATGCATCCCGGCAAGGGCGCTCAGCTGGTCCGCTCCGCTGGTGCTTATGCCCAGCTGATGGCCAAGGAAGGCGATGACGCCCAGATCCGTATGCCCTCCGGCGAAGTGCGCATCATCCGCACCAACTGCAAGGCCTGCATCGGTCAGGTGGGCAACCTGGAGCACGAGAACATCCAGATCGGTAAGGCCGGCCGTAAGCGCCACATGGGTTGGCGTCCCACCGTCCGCGGCTCCGTCATGAACCCCTGCGACCACCCCCACGGCGGTGGTGAGGGCAAGTCCCCTGTCGGCCGTCCCGGCCCTGTCACTCCTTGGGGCAAGCCCGCTCTGGGTTACAAGACCCGCAAGAAGAAGAACCCCACTGACAAGTTCATTGTCAAGCGTCGCAACGTGAAGTAAAGGAGGCAAGAGAATATGAGCAGATCTATCAAAAAAGGCCCGTATGTTGCCCCTGAGCTGCTGAAGCGGGTTGAAGAGATGAACGCCAAGGGCGAGAAGAACGTGCTGAAGACCTGGAGCCGCAGCTCCACCATCTTCCCCGCCTTCGTCGGCCACACCATCGCTGTCCACGACGGTCGCCGTCATGTGCCTGTCTATGTTCAGGAGGACATGGTCGGTCACAAGCTGGGTGAGTTCGCTCCCACCCGCACCTTCCGTGGCCACGCCAAGAAAGCTTAAAGGAGGATGCCGAGACAATGGAAGCTAAAGCATATCTGAGATACGTCCGCATCTCTCCCCGCAAGGTCCAGATCGTCTGCGATCTGATCCGCGGTAAGGATGTCAAGACCGCTATGGCCATCCTGATGCAGACCCCCAAGGCCGCGTCCGAGCCCCTGATGAAGCTCCTGAAGAGCGCTTGCGCCAATGCGGAGAACAACTTCAGCATGGACGCTGACAAGCTGGTGGTCACTCAGGTGTTCGCCACCCCCGGCCCCATTCTGAAGCGCATGATGCCTCGCGCTCAGGGCCGTGCCTATCGCATCAACAAGAGAACTTCTCACGTGACGCTGGCCGTCGCTGAGAAAGACTAAAAGGGAGGAGACAGTTTATGGGACAGAAAGTTAATCCCCACGGCATGCGCGTGGGCGTCATCAAAGACTGGGATTCCCGTTGGTATGCCAGCAATGAGAAGGTTGGCGATCTGCTGGTCGAGGACCACAAGATCCGCGTCTACCTGAAGAAGCTCCTCTATGCCGCCGGTGTCTCCAAGATCGAGATCGAGCGCAGCAACGAGGTCGTCACCATCTATCTGCACGTGGCCCGTCCCGGTATCGTCATCGGCAAGGGCGGCGAGCAGGTCGAGGAGTATCGCAAGAACGTTGAGAAGCTGATCGGCGGCAAGACCGTGAAGCTGAACATCGTGGAAGTCCGCAGCCCCGACATGGACGCTCAGCTGGTCGCTGAGAACATCGCTGCTCAGCTGGAGAAGCGTATCTCTCACCGCCGCGCCATGAAGAACGCCATGGGCCGCGCCATGCGCGCCGGCGCCAAGGGCATCAAGTGCAACTGCTCCGGTCGTCTGGGTGGTCGTGAGATCGCCGGCTCCGAGCACTATCACGAGGGCACCATCCCCCTGCAGACCCTGCGCGCCGACATCGACTACGGCTTCGCTGAGGCTGCTACCACCTTCGGCCGCATCGGCGTGAAGGTCTGGATCTACAAGGGCGAGATCCTGTCCCAGGCGCTGCGCACCACCCCGCGCACCCTGGACACCAGCAAGCCCTATCAGGAGCGTCGTGAGCGTCGCGGCAACCGTCGTGACGGCGACCGCCGCGGTGGTTTCCGCCGCGATGGCCAGAACGGCGGCTTTAACCGCGATCGTCAGAACGGCGGCTTCAACCGCGGTCCCCGCCCCGAGGGCGGCTTCCGTAAGCCCGCCGAAAAGAAGGAAGGAGGCGCACAGTAATGCTTCTGCCTAAGAGAGTTAAGTACCGCAGAGTACACCGTGGCCGCCTGACCGGCAAGGCCATGAGAGGCAACACCGTTTCCTACGGTGAATTCGGCCTCGTCGCGCTGGAGCCCGCATGGATCACCAGCAACCAGATCGAAGCAGCCCGTATCGCCATGACCCGTTATACCAAGCGTGGCGGTCAGGTCTGGATCAAGATCTTCCCCGATAAGCCCATCACCGAGAAGCCCGCTGAGACCCGTATGGGTTCCGGTAAGGGTTCCCCCGAGTATTGGGTAGCAGTCGTTAAGCCCGGCCGTGTCATGTTTGAGATCGCCGGTGTCCCCGAAGACGTCGCCCGCGAGGCCCTGCGTCTGGCCAGCCACAAGCTGCCCATCAAGACCAAGGTCATCAAGCGCGAGGTCGTCGAGTCCCAGGAAGTAGGTGAATGAGATGAAGGCAACTGAAGCACGTGCAATGACCGTGGAGCAGCTGAATGAAAAGCTGGCTTCCCTGAAGAAGGATCTGTTCTTCCTGCGTATGCAGCATGCGACCAATCAGCTTGACAACCCTCTCAAACTCGCCGAGACCAAGCGTGATATTGCCCGCGTCAAGACCGTTATCCGTGAAAAGGAGGAGAAGTAAAATGGAAGAAAAGAGAACATCCTCCCGCAAGGTTCGTGTAGGTAAGGTCGTGTCCGACAAGATGGATAAGACCGTGGTCGTCGCTATTTCTGACCGCGTCGCCCATCCTCTGTACAAGAAGATCGTTGGCCGCACCTATAAGCTGAAGGCCCACGACGAGAACAATACCTGCGGCGTAGGCGATACCGTGAAGGTGATGGAGACCCGCCCCCTGTCCAAGGACAAGCGTTGGCGCGTGGTCGAGATCGTCGAGAAGGCCAAGTAAGGGAGGTAGCCGAGAATGATTCAGCAAGAGTCTTATCTGAGAGTTGCCGATAATACCGGCGCCAAAGAAATCAAGTGCATCCGCGTTCTGGGCGGCTCCAAGCGCAAGTACGGCAACATCGGCGATGTGATCGTCGCTTCCGTGCGCAAGAGCACTCCCGGCGGTCAGGTGAAGAAGGGCGAAGTCGTCCGCGCCGTTATCGTGCGCAGCGCCAAGGGCGTCCGTCGTGCCGACGGTACCTATGTCCGCTTTGACGACAACGCCGCCGTCCTGATCAAGGACGACAAGAACCCCAGAGGTACCCGTATCTTTGGGCCCGTTGCCCGTGAGCTGCGCGACAAGGATTACATGAAGATCCTGTCCCTGGCTCCCGAAGTTATTTAAGGAGGGGCCTGAGAAATGAATAGTTTGAAGATCAAGAAGAACGACACTGTCGTTATCCTGTCCGGCAAGGACAAGGGCAAGAAGGGCAAGGTCCTCGGCACCGTTCCCAGCGAGCGCAAGGTCGTTGTGGAAGGCTGCAACATGGTCACCTGCCACATCAAGCCCCGCCGTCAGGGCGAAGAGGGCGGCATCGTGAAGCGCGAGGCTGCTATCTACGCCAGCAAGGTTCAGGTCGTCTGCCCCAAGTGCGACAAGGCTACCCGCGTCGCCATGGACATCAAGGGCGACAAGAAGGTCCGCGTGTGCAAGCACTGCGGCGCCGAGCTTTAAGAAAGGAGAGTAGAAAATGGCACGTCTGAAAGTTAAATACACTGAAGAAGTGGCTCCCGCTCTCTTCAAGAAGTTCGGTTACAAGTCCACCATGCAGATCCCCAAGATCGACAAGGTCGTCGTGAACGTGGGCTGCGGTGAGGCTCGTGAGAACGCCAAGATCCTCGAGGCCGTCTGCAACGACCTGTCCACCATCACCGGCCAGAAGGCCATCATCACCATCGCCAAGAAGTCCGTTGCAAACTTCAAGCTGCGTGAAGGTATGCCCGTGGGCGCCAAGGTCACGCTGCGCGGCGACAAGATGTGGGAGTTCCTGGATCGCCTGTTCAACGTGGCTCTGCCCCGTGTGCGTGACTTCCGCGGTATCAGCGCCAACGCCTTTGACGGCCGCGGCAACTATGCCCTGGGCATCAAGGAGCAGCTGATCTTCCCCGAGATCGAGTACGATAAGATCGACAAGATCCGCGGTATGGATATCGTCATCTGCACCACCGCTCAGACCGATGAAGAAGCCCGTGAGCTGCTGACGCTGGTCGGCGCTCCCTTTGAACGCTGATTAGGAGGAAACGAAACATGGCAAAGCTGTCTATGAAGCTGAAGCAGAAGGCTCCGGCGAAGTTCTCCACCCGTAAGTACAACCGCTGCAAGATCTGCGGCCGCCCCCACGCCTATCTGCGTGACTACGGCGTGTGCCGTATCTGCTTCCGGACTCTGGCTTACAAGGGCGAGATCCCCGGCGTTCGCAAGGCTTCTTGGTAATCTGTAATCTCAAAGCAATATCAAAGAGGGAATACCTCTTGATATAAAAGGATGGCGAAAGGTCACTGGTAATTAAACAGAGGGCTCCGGCCCGACGGATCAAATTATCAGTGATACCTCGCTGCCTAAACAGGCAAACGCCTGTAACTCTAAATTAGGAGGAAATTCGTAATGCACATCACTGATCCTGTTGCTGATATGCTGACCCGTATCCGCAACGCAAACAACGCAAAGCATGAGACCGTTGACGTCCCCGCTTCCAACATGAAGAAGAGCATCGCTCAGATCCTGCTGGATGAGGGCTACATCAAGGCCTTCCAGATCGTGGAGGACGGCACTCAGGGCATCATCCGCATCACCCTGAAGTACAACGCCGGCAAGGAGAAGGTCATCTCCGGCCTGCGCCGCGTCTCCAAGCCCGGTCTGCGTGTGTACGTGGGCGCCGATGAGCTGCCTCAGGTACTGCGCGGTCTCGGTATCGCAATCGTGTCCACGTCCAAGGGCGTCATGACCGACAAGGCTGCTCGCGCGGCTCACGTCGGCGGCGAAGTCCTGGCATTCATTTGGTAAGGAGGGTATTGAACAATGTCGAGAATTGGTAGAATGCCCATTACCGTCCCCGCCGGTGTTGAGGTCAACGTGGCGGAGAACAACGTTGTCACCGTCAAGGGCCCCAAGGGCACTCTGACGCAGGCCCTGCGCCCCGAGATGATCATCGAGCAGGAAGGCAACGTCATCCATGTTAAGCGCCCCTCTGACGACAAGATGCATGTGGCAATGCACGGCATGACCCGCGCTCTGCTGCACAACATGGTCGTCGGCGTCAGCGAAGGTTTCAAGAAGACGCTGGAGATCAACGGCGTCGGCTATCGTGCCGCCAAGGAAGGCAACGAGCTGGTCATGAACCTGGGCTACTCTCACCCCGTGAAGATGGCCGAGATTGAGGGCATCACCATTGAGGTCCCCTCCCAGAACCAGATCGTCATTTCCGGCCCCGATAAGCAGAAGGTGGGCCAGTTCGCCGCCAACGTGCGCGAGAAGCGTCCCCCCGAGCCTTATAAGGGCAAGGGCATCAAGTATGCCGATGAAACCATCCGCCGCAAGGTGGGTAAGACTGGCGCTAAGAAGTAAGGAGGTGTGCCGTAAATGATTAAGAGACCCAATACAAACGCCCAGCGTTTGAAGCGTCATAAGAGAGTCCGCTCCAAGGTGTTCGGCACTACCGAGCGTCCCCGTCTGAACGTGTTCCGCAGCGAAAAGAATATCTACGCTCAGGTCATCGACGATGTCGCCGGCAACACGCTGGTGGCTGCCTCCTCTCTGGATAAGGAGATCGAGGGCAACGGCGGCAACAAGACTGCTGCCCGTGCCGTTGGCAAGCTGGTGGCTGAGCGCTGCAAGGCCAAGGGCATCGACAAGGTCGTGTTCGACCGCGGCGGTTACCTGTATCACGGCCGTGTGGCCGAGCTGGCTGAAGGCGCCCGCGAGGGCGGCCTGGAATTCT
>CAVHYW010000058.1:0-12913 GCA_963640475.1 bacterium
TCTCCTACATCGTCTCCCGCTTCGTGGACGGCAAGGATTGGCTGGATAAGGCAATCGCCAAGAAGAACAGCGAAAACGTGTGATTTCTCCCTTACTGCATCAGGAAAGCGGAGGGCGTCCTGACAGGACGCCCTCCGCTTTCCTCATTTTCCGTTTTACACGCGCTTCCACTTTGCGCCGCCGGGCACGTCGGTGACCTCGATGCCCTGGGCCTTCAGCTCGTCGCGGATGCGGTCGGCCTCGGCGAAGTTCTTGGCCTTCTTGGCGTCGGCGCGGGCGCGGATCAGCTGCTCCACAGCGGCGTCCTCCTCGCCGGACTCGCTGATGACGGTGAAGCCGCCTGCCGCGGGCGCGGCCACCGCCTGCTTGCTGCGCAGCTCCGCCGCCTTCTCCAGCAGCTTCAGGCCCAGCACGGTATCAAAGCTATCCAGCAGGGCCAGCTTGGTCTTGTCGTTGGTCTTGGCCTTCAGCACATCGTACAGCACCGTTACGCCCATGGAGGTGTTCAGGTCGTTATCCATAGCCTTCATGAACTTGGCCTTGTACTCGTCAAACACCGCCTGATCCACGTCGCCCTCGTCCTTCAGGGCGGCGATCTTGCTCAGCAGCTTGTTGAAGGCCACGGTGGCGTTGTCCAGGTTCTCCCAGCTGAACAGCAGGCCCTTGCGGTAGTGGCTCTGCAGGCAGAAGAAGCGGTAGGCCAGAGGATCGTAGCCCTTCTGCTCCAGCAGGGAGACGGTCAGGAACTCGCCCTTGGACTTGGACATTTTACCATGGTCGGTGTTCAGGTGGGCCACATGGAACCACTGGGGGCACCACGGGTGGCCCAGATAGCTCTCGGACTGGGCGATCTCGTTGGTGTGGTGGGGGAAGGCGTTGTCCACGCCGCCGCAGTGCAGGTCAAGATACTCGCCGTTGAACTTCATGGAGATGCCGGAGCACTCGATGTGCCAGCCGGGATAGCCCACGCCCCAGGGGGAGTCCCATTTCAGGGCCTGATCCTCGAACTTGGACTTGGTGAACCACAGCACGAAGTCGTTCTTGTTGCGCTTGTTGGTGTCCTCCTCCACGCCCTCGCGGACGCCCACAGCCAGATCGTCCTCATTGTGGTCGTTGAAGATATAGTAGCGCTCCAGCTTGCTGGTGTCGAAGTAGATGTTGCCGCCGGCCTGATAGGCATAGCCGGTGTCCAGCAGCTTGGTGATGATCTTGATATAGTCGTCGATGAGGCCGGTGGCGGGCTGCACCACGTCAGGGCGCTTGATGTTCAGCTTGCGGCAATCCTCGAAAAAGGCGTCGGTATAGTACTTGGCGATCTCCATAACGGTCTTGTGCTCGCGCTTGGCGCCCTTGAGCATCTTATCCTCGCCCTCGTCGGCGTCAGATGTCAGGTGGCCCACGTCGGTGATGTTCATGACGCGGTTCACGTCATATCCGGCGTAGCGCAGGTACTTCTCCAGCACGTCCTCCATGATGTAGGAGCGCAGGTTGCCGATGTGGGCGAAGTGATACACGGTGGGGCCGCAGGTATACATCTCCACATGGCCGGGGGTATGGGTGACGAACTCACCCTTCTTATGGGTGGCGGAATTGTACAGATACATGGTGGTTTCTCCTTCTTTATGCTGAATTTGTTTTATGCGATAAAATGACGTTTTGCCGGAAAAACCGAAGATTTTCGGCAATATAAAAACGCCTCTCAGACAGCATTGTCTGAGAGGCGAAAAAAATAACTTCGCGGTTCCACTCTCGTTTATCACTCAAGTTCGGCGCTGTGACGGCGGCCAGCCGGAGGGCATCCACATCCCCCGCGCTCCCGGACGCACTTTCTGCCCGCAGCGGGTAAAAGGGCTTTCAGCCGGTGGCCCCCTCTCTCTATCCCCGTGGGATGGACATACTCTTTCCGATCGTCGCACTGTTCATTTGTCGCGTTTATTTTAGCAGGCTTTCGCCCTGGTGTCAAGCCTCCTTGGCGCTTTTGAACACGTCGGCGTTTTTCACGAAATACTCCACGCCGGAGTACACGGTAGTGACAAGGATCACGATCTGGCAGACGATGTTCAGCCAATGAGGAATACCGAACAGGATCAGGCAGATGCACACCATCGTGCTGGCGGTCTTGATCTTGCCCGACCACGCGGCGGCAATGACACGGCCCTTTTCCACGGCCACCAGCCGCATGCCGGACACGGCAAACTCCCGCACCAGCACCACGGCCAAAATCCACGCCAGCATGTCGCCCTGCTCCACAAAGCAGCACAGGGCGGCCATTACCAGACACTTGTCCGCCAGGGGATCCATGAACTTGCCGAAATCGGAGATCTGGTTATAGTGCCGGGCGATATAGCCGTCGGCAAAGTCCGTCAGGCAGGCCACGATGTACACGCCCAGCGCCCAATAGCGGCTGCCGGGGAAATCCACATACATCAGCACCAGAAACACGGGGATCATCAGCACGCGGCCGATGGTCAGATAGTTGGCCATATTTTTCGGCATGGTTCATTCCTCCCTCTCGCCCACCAGCTCGCCGTCCATGGCGCCGGTAATGCGCACTGTCACGAAGTCGCCGGGATCCACGTCGGCCTCGCTTGTAAAATAGATATGTCCGTCGATATCAGGGCTTTCGGCGTAGCTGCGGCCCATGTATTGCATGGACTGGGCATCAAAGCCCTCGCACAGCACTTCCACCAGATCGCCCATGCGGCTTTCGTTGAAGTCGTCCATGATGCGGGACTGCACGTCCACCACCAGCTCGGCGCGGCGCTCCGCCTCGGCAGTGTCCACACGGTTGGGCATCCCGGCGGCTTCGGTGCCCTCCTCAGGAGAGTAGGGGAACACGCCCGCCCGCTCGATGTGGGTCTCCCGCAGGAATTCGCACAGCTCATTGAAGGCGGCCTCATCCTCATAGGGCAGGCCGGTGATGAGGCTGGTACGCAGCACCACGCCGGGGATTTTCGTCCGCAGCTTTTCCATCAGCGCCAGCAGGCCCGCGTGAGTCTCCCGACGGCGCATGGCCTTCAGAATGGTGTCGTTGCAGTGCTGGATGGGCATGTCGATATACTTGCAGATCTTCGGCTCCGCCGCGATGGTGTCGATCAGCTCGTCGGTGATGGTGTCGGGATAGAGATAGTGCAGGCGGATCCAGTGGAAGTCCAGCTTGCACAGCTCCCGCAGCAGCTCCGGCAGCTTCTTCTCATGGTAGAGGTCTACACCGTAGCGGGTGATGTCCTGAGCGATGACGATGCACTCCTTTACGCCGTCCGCCGCCAGTGCGCGGGCCTCGGTCAGGATATCCTCCATAGGACGGCTGCGGTAGCGGCCCCGCAGCTTGGGAATGATGCAGTAGGCGCAGCTGTTGGAGCAGCCCTCGGCAATGCGCAGATAGGCGAAGTGAGTGGGGGTGGACAGCACCCGGGGCAGCTCCTCCACCGCGCCGTTGATGTCGCTGAAATGGGTGCAGTCCTCGCCGGCCATCACCTGCTCCACGGCGGATACGATATCGCCGTAGTCGGCGGTGCCCATCATGCCGTCGATCTCCGGCAGCTCCGTCATCATTTCATCCCGGTAGCGCTGGCTCAGGCAGCCGGTCACCAGAATTTTCTTCACCTCTCCTGCCGCTTTCAGCTCGGCGGCGGAGAGGATCGTCTCAATAGCTTCCGTTTTGGCACTGTCGATAAAGCCGCAGGTGTTGATGACCACCACATCGCTGCCGTTGACATCCTCCTGCACGGTCATGCCCGCCTGTAGGCACATGGCCATCATCTGCTCCGTGTTGACGCGGTTTTTGTCGCAGCCAAGGGAGATAAAGGATACGTTCATAGGTCTCCTCGTTTCTATTCTTCTATTTCCCCGCCCAGACGGTTCAGGGCCGGACGGATATCATTCCATGAAAAGCCCCGCCGCAGCAGGGCGTCGCTGAGCTTTTTCAGCATGGCGCGGTCTGGCGCTCTGCCGCCCAGCTTCTTGCGAAGGAAGCGGTCGATGGTTTCGGCGCTGTCGGGCAGTTGTTCCAGCACCTCGTCCCACAGTTCGCGGGGGATGCCACGCTTCTGCAGCTCCTGCCGCACCCGCCCCGGGCCGTATCCGCTGGCGGCGTAGTGCCGGGCAATGACCCCGGCATAGGCGGCATCGTCCACCGCGCCCAGCGATTCCAGCCAGTCCGCCGTTTCCGCCGCGTCCTCCGGCGCAACGCCCTTGCGGCTCAGCCGGTCGGTCAGCTCTTTGCGGGACAGCATACGGCCTGATGCCATCCGCGCCGCGGCGGCGCGGCTCTCAGACCGCCTGCCTGCATTTTGTAATTGTACCACAAGTTCAGGGGATAAGTCCATACCCTGATACAAGCCAAATTGCAGGAGCTCGTTCTGAGTGATCCGGAGGGGGGCGCCCTCCTCCAGATACACCAGCACGCGCTCCTGCACATGTTTGGAATTTTCGATCCGTATAATCCTCATTCGTCGCTGTCGTCAAAGTCATCGGCAGACACATCCACGGCGCGGCCCGCGGCACGGGCGGCAATCTTGGACTGGTTGCCCATCAGCTTGTGGAAATTTTCCCGGACGCTCTTCTCCAACGCCGCGGCGGCGTCGGGATTCTGGCGGAAGTACTCCTTGGCGGCGTCCTTGCCCTGGCCCAGACGCACGTCGCCCAGACTGAACCAGGAGCCGCTCTTCTGCACCAGATCCAGCTTCACGCCCAAGTCGATCAGTTCACTGAGCTTGCTGATGCCCTCGCCGTACATGATGTCGAACTCCGCCTCACGGAAGGGCGGGGCCACCTTGTTCTTGACCACCTTGGCGCGGACGTGGTTGCCCACCACCTCGCCGCCGGCCTTGAGGGTCTCCACCCGGCGCACGTCGATGCGAACGGAGGCATAGAACTTCAGCGCCCGGCCGCCGGTGGTGACCTCGGGGTTGCCGTACATGACGCCTACTTTCTCGCGCAGCTGGTTGATGAAGATGACGATGGTATTGGTCTTGTTGATGATGCCGGTCAGCTTGCGGAGAGCCTGGCTCATCAGGCGGGCATGGAGGCCCACAAAGCTGTCGCCCATCTCGCCCTCGATCTCGGCACGGGGCACCAGCGCCGCCACGGAGTCCACCACCACTACGTCGATGGCGCCGGAGCGCACCAGCGCTTCCGTGATCTCCAGTGCCTGCTCGCCGGTATCCGGCTGGGAGATCAGCATGTCCTCCACATTGACCCCCAGCGCCTTGGCATAGGTGGGATCCAGCGCGTGCTCGGCGTCCACGAAGGCCACCTCGCCGCCCATCTTCTGGGCCTCGGCCAGCACATGAAGGGCCAGCGTGGTCTTACCGGAGGATTCCGGGCCGTAGATCTCCACCACGCGGCCGCGGGGCAGACCGCCGATACCCAGCGCCAGATCCAGCGCCAGCGAGCCGGTGGGGATGGCCTCCACATTAGCCACGTTGCCGTCGCCATAGCGCATGATGGAGCCCTTGCCATACATCTTCTCGATCTGCTGCATGGCGGTCTCGATCGCTTTTTTCTTATCCGCGTTGGCGGCAGTGGCCGCCGCAGTCTCCTTCTTTGCTGCCATGGGTCTTCCTCCTTTTATCTCTCCGTCATTCGGTATCAAATACGCTTTCATGGAGCGTGCCATACACCACGCGGGGGATGCCCGCCGTGTCCGGCACCACTTCGATATCGCCGAAGCCCTGTGCGCGCATGATGCGCAGCACGTCGTCCGCCTGACCGATGCCCACCTCAAAATAGAGACGGCTGCCGGGATGGAGGGCCGTGCGCCATTTTTCGCTGATGGCCCGGTAGAAATCCAGTCCGTCGCTGCCGCCCTTCAGCGCCGTCAATGGCTCATAGTCCCGAACAGACACGTCCAGTCCCGCGATATCGCCATCAGGGATGTAGGGCGGGTTGCTGACGATGCAGTCGAACTCGCCGAAGCGGGGCGGCGGCCCGTCAAGGGCATCTACTTGCCAGGGCAGCACCTGCGCCGTCAGGCCGCTGCGGCGGATGTTGCGGCGGCAGACACGCAGCGCGCCCTCCATCAGTTCGCCCAGCACCACATGGCTGCCGGGGCAGAACTTCGCCACCGCCAGACCCACGCAGCCACTTCCGGCGCACAGATCCAGCACACGGGGCTCATGCAGCGTTTTCACAAAGCCGATGGCCTGCTCCGCCAGCACCTCCGTGTCCACGCGGGGGATGAGGACGTTCTCGTCGATGTCCAGATCCATGCCGCAGAAGCTCCATTCACCGATGAGATAGGCCAGCGGCTCCCCCGCCAGATGGCGCGCCACCAGCGACGCGGCCCGCTGCTCCACCTCCTGCGGCACATACAGTCCGCCGTCACGCAGCAGCTCCTGCCGGGTCTTTCCGGCGGCGAAGGCCACCAGCTCCCGCGCCTCCAAGGTGGCGGCATCGATGCCGGAACGGCGCAGCTCCTGCCGGATATCCATATACAAATTGTTATATGTTGTCGCCATAATACGAATCGTTGTCAGTTTTTGTCGGTTTCCTTACCACTTGTCCTTGCCCTGCTCCGTGGGCAGCACCAGCTTCATGGCCTCGATGGCCACCTCCAGCATGGAGTCGTCCGGCTCGTTGGTGGTAAAATTCTGCATCCACATACCGGGCGCGGACAGGATACGGGTCAGCTTGTTGTCATGGGCGCCCACGGCACGGTTGAACTCGTAAGTAATGCCCACCACCGGCACCAGCAGCAACAGCTTCACGCCGATGCGCACCCAGATATTCTGCCAGTTGATGTAGGGGAACACAAGGCTGGACACCAGAATGGAGACGATG
Source organism: bacterium (assembly GCA_963640475.1). GTDB lineage: Bacteria > Bacillota > Clostridia > Oscillospirales > Oscillospiraceae > Vescimonas. Next base: position 6,784 of record CAVHYW010000058.1, read on the forward strand.
ATCACCACGAACAGGAAGCTGGTGCCGCAGCGGGGATGGTGCTTGGGCTGGATGCAGGCGTTCTCCACCGTCAGGGGCAGGCCCGCCTCGTAGCAGAAGATGGTCTTATGCTCCGCGCCGTGGTAGCAGAACACCCTGCGCACGTCCTTCTGCTTGGAACACAGGATCAGATAGGCCAGGAAGATCAGCACCTTCACGATGCCCTCGATCAGGTTATGCAGCGCCGCGCTCTGAGCGTGGAACAGCCCGGCGATAAAGGTCGGCAGCAGCATGAACAGCACCAGCGTCATGCCCAGCGACAGCACCACCGAGAAGGCCACCAGCACATTTTGCAGCTTTTCCGCCGGAAGGTGCTTTTCCAGCCACTGGTCGAATTTGCTTGGCTGGGCGTTTTCATCGTCGGGGAAGTAGTCCGCCGAGAACATCAGCGCCTTGACGCCGGTGACGATGGAGCTTAAAAACGTGGCCATGCCCCGGATGATGGGCCAGCCCAGAATGGGGAATTTATCCTTGACGAACTTCCGCTCCGTCACCTTGGTCACCAGTCCCTCCGGGGCGCGGACGACGATGGCGTCCTTCTCCGGGCCGCGCATGAGGATGCCCTCGATCAGTGCCTGACCGCCAATGGTGGTTCGGAATGTACCTTGCTTTTTTTCTGCCATGGGATGTCCTTTCCTTTTCAGTATAGCATACTCTTTTTCATAATGCAACAGTTGTTCTATTGCTTTTTCTCTTTTTCGTGCAGCAGCCGGTGGGAGGTGATGGGCAGGCGGATGGTAACGATGCAGCCGCCGCCCTTGGCGTTGCCGATGGCCAGCGACCCGTCGTGGAGCCGGATGATCTCGTCGCACACCGCAAGGCCGATGCCGCTGCCCCGGGCCTTGGAGGAGCCCTTATAGAACTTCTCCTTCACATGGGGCAGGTCCTCGTCGGGGATACCGGGGCCATAGTCCCGGATGGTGATGATATAGTGGTTGCCCTTGCGGTTGAGGCGGGCCTCGATCCGCTTGCCCGCGCCGCCATGCTTGGCGGCGTTATCCAGCACATTACAGAACACCTGCTTGAGCCGCTCGGAGTCCGCGGTGATCGGTTCGTCATACACGCCGCCGCTGTGGTACTCCAGTGTGATGCCCTGCTGCTTGAAGATCTCGTGGTAGGTATACACCGCGTCCTCGAACTCCGCCTGCAGATCCACCTGCTCCAGATGCAGGGAGAACCGCCCGTCGGACATGCGGGAAAAGTCCAGCAGCTCCTCCACCATCTTGGTCAGGCGGCTGGATTCCTTCACAATGATGCCCAGACCGCGGTGCAGGGCCTCGGGATCGCTGCCGTCATCCTCCAGAAGCGTTTCGCCCCAGCCGTTGATGGCCGTCAGGGGCGTGCGCAGCTCATGGGACACAGAGGAGATGAACTCCGACTGTAATTTCTCGTTCTCGCCGATCTTCAGGGACATGTCGTTGATGTTGTCCACCAGCTCGCCCATCTCGTCGGCGTACCGGTTGGGGATCTGATAGCCGTAGCTGCCGCCGGAGATGTGCTTGGCCGCCTCGCTGACGGCGACCACCGGCGCCACCACATTATTGATCAGCAGCAGGCTGGAGATCACGATCACGAAGATCACCGCCGCCATGATGGCCAGAATGATAAGCACCGTCAGCAGCACCTGACTGTCCAGATTCTTGGTGGCGGTGACGAACCGCATGACGCCCACGACCCGGCCGTCGAACTTCAAAAGGCCGGAAGCGGCGATGATCTTTTCACCGGTGGCCGGGTCCACGCCCTGAAAGCTGCTGATCTGGCCGGAGCTGAAAGCCTCCAGCACATCCGGTGTATTCGGCAGAGAGCCCACCATCAGGCTGCGGGTGGAGACCTCCACCCTGCCGTTCTTGTCCAGAAATTGCAGCTCGATGGTCTCGCTGCTCTCAAAGCTGCTGGCATAGAGGATGGCGCTGCGGTAGTATTCGTCATAGCTGGTCATAGCGTAGTTGTTGAAATACTCCGTGCCGGCGCTGGCCTTGGCTTCCAGCGCGCTGCGGGCGCTGGAATAGTAGTTGCTGCCCAGCGCGATGGAGACCATCACCGCGATCAGCACAAGGATCGTAATGACCGGCAGGATGCTGCTGACGATCCAGCGGCGGCGCAGGCCGATGGCACGCTTCGGCTGTTTTTTCACAAGGTCTCCCTCCCCTCCGTCAAACTTCTCCTGTGAAGCGCTTATTCGCCCCATTTATAGCCAAAGCCCCACACGGTGGTAATATAGGTGGGGTTGGCGGTGTCGTCCTCGATCTTCAGCCGCAGACGGCGGATATTCACATCCACGATCTTCAGCTCGCCGAAATAGTCGTGGCCCCAGACCGTGTCCAATATCTCCTCGCGGCTGAGGGCCTTGCCGGGGTTCTCCATAAACAGCTTCATCAGGCCGTATTCCACCTGGGTCAGCTTGATCCGCTGGCCGTCCTTCTCCAGCGTGCGGTTGCGCAGATTCAGCACAAAGGGCGGGCTGGACAGGCTGTCCTCCTTCTCCTCCGGCTCGATCGTGCCACCGCTGCGGCGCATCAGAGCGTCTACGCGGGCCGTCAGCTCCGCGGGTGAAAAGGGCTTCGTTACATAGTCGTCGGCGCCGGTCATCAGTCCGGTGACCTTATCCATCTCCTGTGAGCGGGCGGTCAGCATGATGATGCCGATGGTGGCGTCATGGGCGCGGAGTCGGCGGCATACCTCAAAGCCGTCGATGCCGGGCAGCATCACATCCAGCAGCGCCACCCGGATATCCTTCTGCGCCTTCAGCTTCTGCAGCGCTTCCTCGCCGCTTTCCGCCTCCACCACCTCGTAACCGGCACGGCGCAGGTTGATGACGATAAAGCTCCGGATGCTGGCCTCGTCCTCCAATACCAGTACCTTTCTCATAGACTCTCCTTTCACGTTCCCTGTCCCTTACCTGTCAGAGTGCGTCCATGTGCTGACGGTCATGTGGAAGCTCGCCTTCACGGTCTCCACGTTCAGGCCGTACTGCGCCGCGCCGTCAAGCAGCTCCGCGGCGTAGTTGACGCCGGGCTGGCGCCGCAGCAGAAAACGGTTTCCCATCTCGGCGCGGTTCTCCCGGTTCTCGTTGGTGATGGTATACAGCGCCAGCACCGGCTTTGTATTCACCGACAGGATCACCTGATTCTCGCCCGTTACCGTCTCCTGAGATTCCGCGCTGACACTGCTCTGCCAGTCGTCCGGCACCTGAAAATACCAGCCGCCGCTCTGGCAGTGGTACGTCTGGGCCACAACTTTATTGCTGCCGAAGCGGTTATACTGCACCCAATAGGCCAGCGTATCGTTTCCCGTGCCCCATGCGTCCGGACAGGGGATCTCGGTCACGCCGTCGTCGTTCATATCCTGCGGCACCAGCTGATGGTAGGGATGGATCACCACGGACTTGCCGGTGGAGACGTCCAGCGCCAGATTGCTCAGGCCCCAATAGGTATCCCACACCAGAATATCCGTCACCGCCATGTTGTCCTCGTTGACGCCGGTAATGAAAACCGCAGGCTTGCCGCCCAGAATATTGCCTTTGACCACGCTGCCGCGGTTCAGATCCGTCATGGTGCTGGACAGACCGCAGCGGTAGGTCACCGCCAGAATATTGGTCTGCCATGTATAGACCTCCGCCATAGGCATACCGTCGCTGTCGCTGCGCAGCACGAACAGCGACGGCGGGTCATAGGTGTTCAGCTCCTGCACCACAAAGCGGGTGTAGCTGTCGCTCATCAGCGGGATCGCCTCGCGTCCGATGCTGTATACCGCCACCGTCTGCACGCTGCTGCTGATCTTCCAGCCCACCACCAGCTCGTTCTGGCCGTCGCCGGTCATGTCCTCGTAATACACGCTGTCGATGCTACTGCCGCTGCCCTCCACGGTGCACAGCAGCTCATAGCTCTCCCCCAGCTTTTCAAACACCATGATCTTCAGGGGCTTTTCATCGTTGGGCTTGCGCAGGTACACCACAGCCTCCTGCGAGCCGTCGCCGTTCAGATCCACCATCTGTACCGACTGGAGGTTCTGGCCCGCCGTGGGCGGCGCGTATTCATAGCCGTCCGACAGCAGCGCTTCGATCTGCTGGCTCAGGCCGGTATATTCATCCGGCACACGGGGCAGCGTAAAAAGATCCTCTACCGTACTGTCGATCCCGCAGGCGCTCAGCACGCAGAGCAGCACCGCCAGCATCACCAGAAGCGCCGCTTTTTTCATCCTTCCTCTCACCTTCTGCCCCTCCTTTCACTGTCTTACCCGTGCGGCACCGTATGCCGCATACCTTATCAATGGTATCATACCACATCTTCCTTTGCTTTGGTAGTCCCTGTTTTTTGATTTTCCGCCGGATTTACAGTAAATTTACACTTGCAATTACGCCCTGCGTCCGGTATAATACTGCTGTTCCATGCCGGTGTGATGGAATTGGTAGACGTAGTGGACTCAAAATCCACCGCTGGCGACAGCGTACCGGTTCGAGTCCGGTCACCGGCACCAAAAAAAGAGCAAGTCGCAAGACTTGCTCTTTTCTGTTCAAGCCCTTCGGCAAAGGAGATACTTATGGAGATCTTCTATCAGGATAACCACATCGTGGTGGCGGTCAAGCCCGCCGGGATACTGTCCACCGACGAGCCGGGCGGCATGCCCTCCCTGCTGCGGCAGGCGCTGAATACCGACTGCATCCGCACCGTCCACCGGCTGGACGCCCAGACCGGCGGCGTGATGGTCTTTGCCCGCAGCCGCATGGCGGCGTCGCTGCTGTCTCAGCAGGTGCGGGAACGTCAATTCAGCAAATGCTATCTGGCGGCAGTACACGGTACGCCGCAGCCGCAAAGCGGCGAAATGCGCGACCTGCTGGGCAGGGACAGCGTCCGCCGCGTCACCTATGTGGCGGATACGCCCTCCGCCGACACGCGGGAAGCTCTGCTGACCTATGAGACATTGGGCACCGTGGACGGCCTCTCTCTGGTACGGGTACAGCTCCACACCGGCCGCACCCACCAGATCCGGGTGCAGTTCGCCTCACGGGGCCTGCCGCTGGCGGGAGACCGCAAGTACGGCATGCCGGAGGACGATACCACCCCGCTGGCCCTGTGGGCGTATCAGTTAAGCTTCATCCATCCCCAGACCGGGCAGGAGATGGCCTTCACCTGTCCGCCGCCGGAAGCAGAGCCGTGGGTGCGGTTTGAGGGTGTAAAATCCTTATGAAGCGACGGGGTGAGGCCACCCGCTCTACGCACCGTCCACCGATAGAATTTCACAAGGCGGCATGTGGTCATGCCCGCCGCTTTCTCATCGTGCCGCGCAGCGGCACACCTCAGTTTTTCACTTTTCACTTTTCTCTCAAAAAAGCAGTCCGCTGCATTAGACAGGTGTTCGTAAAACAGGTTTAGACCAAAACTACGAAATGAGCATCTGTCAGACAGGATTGGACAACAAAGAAAGCCGCTATATTCAGGATTTTCACTGGATATAGCGGCTTTCTTCTTATCTGCGTTTCTTTTTGCCTTTTCCGTGCGCCAACTGCGGTCTTGCTTTCCCACGCTGGTTGATAGGGCTTTTCAAGTATTTGGACAGCTTGAGTATTTCAATCAGCGAGATGAACTGCTCTTTCGAGAGCTTATCATAATCAATGCCAAAGGTAGCGAGGAACGAACGGATTTGCTTTTCCTCAGAGCTGCCCTCGAAGTTCATAGCTTCCTGTAGCTGTTCCTGCACGTTCTCCGCGAGGGAGCTTTCATCCGCAGTCATAGTGTCGGGACGATGTTCATTCCGAATGTCACGGAGAATACCTTTCAGATCGTCTGCAATCAGGCTTCCGAAATATTCATCTTCTCGGATTTGCGCCACTTCCAGCGTCCGCAGGTACAGGTCGTTTGCATCGCCGCCGTTTTTCATCAATGCCATCTGCCGGACGGCTTCCAGCACGGCGTTCATGTCGTTGACCCGCATATCCGCAATCCGGTCAACGTAAATCTCAGCGTCCAGCATAAAGCGCTGGAAATCCTTGTGGCAGATCAGTTCCGTCAGCAGCCGGTGGTTGAATTTGCCTGTCCGCAATACTTCGATTGCATCATCACCCAAATGCAGAGCGTCCAGCTCTGTGTTTGGG
>CAVHYW010000059.1:0-12525 GCA_963640475.1 bacterium
ATATTGCACACAAGATCTTCGGTAAACAGTTTGCGGAACGCAAAATCTACATCTCTCGTCCTGCCGAATGCGTCCGCACCACAGAGAACAAAGGTACGGAAAAGAAAAGACTTCTTACATAAGCAATCAAGACAGATAACCAATGCCTGTGATTGTGTTTGTATCGAGGATTTGGATATGAAAGCAATGTCGCAGTCGCTGAATTTCGGAAAATCTGTTATGGATAACGGCTGGGGAATGTTCACCGCATTTCTGAAATACAAGCTGGAGGAGCAAGGGAAAAGACTTGTAAAAGTAGACAGTTTTTTTGCAAGCAGTCAGATTTGTAATATTTGCGGATACAAGAATACGGAAACGAAAAACCTTGCCATCAGAGAGTGGGATTGTCCGCAGTGTGGAACCCATCACAACAGAGATGTAAACGCAGCAATAAATATCAGAAACGAGGGTATGCGGTTGGTACTGGCATAACTGCAACTCAATATAATACAAACCGTGGGACACACGGGGTTAGCTCGCTTATGCTTAGTACATGGGTGCTATCGAACGAGAACTGAACTCACCGAGGTAGGGAAGCCCCCACCTCTACAGGTGGGGGAGGATGTCACCATACAGAAAGCAGTGGTGAACGAACAAATGAAGATCTTATATGAACTTTCATGGCTATGGGAAACGCTGGGGATTGCGCTTGCAACTACGGCTGTGTGCTTGACTTGCGCTGTGCTGATAAGCAGAGCGCAAAAGAGGGTCCTCAGCAAGAGGGCGGCGACAGTTATCGGAGCTGCAGCATTTGTGCTCGCTGTTTTGGCAGTTATTTTGCTTGCACGGACTCCGGCACTCATATAAGCAGACAGGTGGGAACGAAAATGGTTATTCTAAAGCATGGTTTCATTTCCGCCTGCCCATCATGTTTTCTTTACAAACGGGTACAATGGTGTTATAATGTTATGCGTATGATCATGTAAAGGAGACGCACACCATGGGAAAGTTGATCGTATTCGAGGGAACTGACGGCTCCGGCAAGGCCACACAGACCGAGCTTCTGTGTCAGGCACTGGAGAAGCAGGGCGTTCCCTTCCGCCGTCTGGCCTTCCCCCGTTACAGCGAGGAATCCTCGGCGCTGATCCGCCTGTATCTGGGCGGTGCGTTCGGCAGCCATCCCGATGATGTGAACGCCTATGCCGCATCCACCTTCTACGCGGTGGATCGTTACGCCTCCTACAAGCAGGATTGGGGGGAATACTACCGTCAGGGCGGTCTGCTGATCGCTGACCGGTATACCACCTCCAACGCGGTACACCAGACCTCCAAGCTGCCGCCGGAGCAGCGCAAGCCCTTTCTGGACTGGCTGTTCCACTTTGAATACGACCTCCTGGAGCTGCCCCGCCCCACACGGGTGCTGTATCTGGATCTGCCCACCGAGCTGAGCGAGCAGATGATGCGCCGGCGGGAGCAGGACACCCATACCACCGCCGACGTACACGAGCAGGACGAGGAATATCTGCGCCGCTGCCGGGAAAATGCCGCCTTTGTCACAGACTACTGCGGCTGGACACGGATCGACTGCTCCGAAAACGGCGTCATGCGCAGCCGCGAGGAGATCCATGCCGAGGTGCTGGACAAGCTCCGCGACCTGCTGTAACATCTCCGCGACATAAGAAAGGAATCACAAATTATGCCTAAGGATCAAAACAGAAATTCCGAGACCGCCTACTTTAACCCGCAGGAGGTGCGTCGTCAGAGCGCGGGAAACACGCCCAGAAAGAAGAAAAAAAGCAAGCGCGCCGCCCAGCGTACCGCGCTGTATCTGGCCTGCGTGGTGCTTGGCTCCTGTCTGCTGGCCGGTGTGGGCTGGCTGCTGTTCAATGACCTGTGCTCACTGAACAAGGACTATGTAGAGGTCAAGATCACCGTGGATGAGGGCGACAGCGTGGGCGACGTGGCCAAGAAGCTGAAGGACGCGGGCCTCATCAACTACCGCGGCTTCTTCAAGTTCTGCGGCATCTTCTTCCACGCCAAGAAGAACATCGACCCCGGTGATTATACGCTCAACAGCGACATGGACTACCGCAGCCTGATCCTGAACATGCACGATTACGAGGCCGACAAGGTCAACGAGGACGGCTGGATCAAGGTGGTCATTCCCGAGGGCAAAACCGTCAACGAGATCATTGACATCATGACCGAGTCCGGTATCTCCACCCGCGAGGAGCTGGAGGATGCCTGCGCCAACTTCGAGTTCCAGAGCTACAGCTTCCTGAAGGACGACATGCTGGGCAAGGTGAACCGCATGGAGGGCTTCCTGTTCCCCACCACGCAGGCCTTTGACCCGGAAAAGACCGCCGTGTATGACATCGACACCATGCTGACCAACTTTGTCAGCCAGTTCGACGACGACATGATGGCCGACATCAACGCCAGCGGCTACTCCCTGCACGATATCGTCACCATTGCCTCCATCATCGAAAAGGAGGGCATCGGCGACGAGACCGAGCGCAAGAACATTGCCTCCGTCCTCTATAACCGCCTGAACACCACCGACCGGGAGACCTACGGCTATTTGCAGCTGGATACCGCCATCTACTATGCCCTGTCTCTGGAGGGCAAGGACAAGACCGCCTTTGACAAGGATCTGGACAGCCCCTATAACACCTACAAGTATCCCGGCCTTCCCGCCGGCCCCATCTGCTGCCCCGGCCTTGACTCCATCAAGGCGGCCATCTACCCCAACGATACCGAGTATTACTACTTCGCCGCCGGTAAGGATGGCGTGAACCATTTCTTCAAGACCTACAACGAACATCTCGCCTTTATCAACAGCGACATGTACCAGCCTGACTGATGGAACGAAAAAAGCCTGAATTGCTGTCCCCTGCCGGGGACTGGGAAAAATTACAGTTGGCCGTAGCTTACGGCGCCGACGCGGTGTACCTTGCGGGCACCGCGTTCGGCATGCGCTCCTTCGCCGGTAATTTTACCGACGAGGAGCTGCCCCGTGCCGTACAATACGCCCACGACCACGGCGTGAAGGTCCACGTCACCGTCAACACCATGCCCCGCAGCGGCGAGGTGGAGCAGCTGCCCGCCCATCTTGAGAGGCTGGACGCCGCCGGAGTGGACGCTCTGATCGTGGCCGATCTGGGCGCCTTTACGCTGGCGGGCAGGTACGCGCCCCATTGCCAACGGCACATCTCCACCCAGCAGTCCATCGCCAACTACGCCTCCGCTGCCGCATGGTACGATCTGGGGGCCACCCGTGTAGTGCTGGCCCGCGAGCTGAGTCTTGACGAGATCCGCACCATCCGGGCCAAGGTCCCCAAAGAGCTGGAAATCGAGACCTTCTGCCACGGGGCCATGTGCGTCAGCTACTCCGGCCGGTGCCTGCTCAGCAACTATATGACGGGGCGTGACGCCAACCGTGGCCAGTGCGCCCAGCCCTGCCGCTATCAGTACGCGCTGATGGAGGAAAAGCGCCCCGGCGAGTATTTCCCCGTGTTCGAGGATGAAAAGGGCACCTATATCATGAACAGCCGCGACATGTGCATGATCGACCATCTGGACGATCTGATGGACGCGGGCGTGGACTGCCTGAAAATCGAGGGCCGTGCCAAATCCGGCTATTACGCCGCCATCGTCACCGGAGCCTACCGCCATGTGCTGGACGATGTGGCGGCGGGCCGTCCCATCGACCCCGTCTGGCGGGACGAGGTGGAGCACGTCAGCCACCGGCACTACTCCACCGGCTTTTTTTACGGCCAGCCGGGGCAGTATTACGACAACGCCCGGTACATACGGGACTGGCAGATCTGCGCCGTGGTGACAGACTGCGACGCGAACGGCCTTGCTACCCTGAGCCTGCGGAACAAGTTCGCCGCCGGTGACCAGCTGGAGGTGGTGGGCCCCGATACCCGCCCCTTTACCATCACCGCGCCGGTGATGACCGACTGCGACGGACTGCCCCTCCGTGAGCCGAAAACGCCCCAGATGGTGTTCACCATGCAGCTGCCCAAGCCGGTGCCGCCCCTCAGCTTCCTGCGCCACGCCGTGGAGCTGAGCGCCAAAAACTAACATATGATAAAAATAGACCTGTGCTTGCGCACAGGTCTATTTTTGCGTATCAGTCGATGGTTTCGATCTTCAAGTCGCCGCTGGTGGTACTGACGGATATCTCACACCCGCCGTCGCCGCAGATAAGCTTCTCGCCGTTCCGCTTGGCGGCAAAGTCACATTCCAGATCACCGGACACCGTGTCGTAGTTCAGCGTGAATCCGGCATCCCGGGGCAGTTCCACATCCGCCTTACCGCTGACGGTAACAAGGCTGACCTTTTCGGGGCAGGTGCGCAGCGTCAGGTCAAGCTCACCGCTGGTGCTCTCGCCGTTCACCTGACGGAAGCTGCCGTCCAGATCGATCTTACCGGAGACGGTACTCACCTCCGCGTCTACGCCCTCCGCCGTGATAAAGTCCGTCTCCAGATCACCGGAAACACTGCTGAACGCGAACTTCTCCCGCACCGTCAGCGGATCCACATCAAAATCAGCGGACACACTGTTCAGCCGCACCTCCGTCAGGTTCTCCGCCATCTCGCGAGGAAGATGTACCACCAGCTTCTTGGTAGGCAGATTCGGCAGCGTCAGGAGCTCGTCCTCTACATACCGCACCTTCAGCACGCCGTCCTGCTCCGACACCACCATGGCGTAAGCAGGTGATGTGCCGCGATCCATCCGCTCCATCAGCGAAACGGCATCGCCGCTGGTCACCAATATCTCCACCTCGCCGGAGATCCAGTCGATGTCCAGTGCCGTGATGTCCGTTCCCTCCGGCAGGGCATAGTCGCCTCCGGTATAGTCGTTCACCACATTACCCGCTTCGTTTACCTGCTCCCACTTCCCCGTGGCAGGGTCAAGATGCAGGTTCGTCAGCTCATTGAACCGTCCGCCCATGGCAAAGCCCGCCGCCGACAGGCACAGGCCCAGTCCTACCAGCGCCGCCGCCACGATCAGCGTGATTTTTATGGATTTTTTCATACATTCTCCTCCTTCCGGATGAACAGGCCCTTGATCTTATGGGCCAGCCACACCGTCAGCTGCCGCAGCAGCTTGCACAGCTCTACCGCCATCAGTCCGCCCAGCACGCACAGGCCCAGCAGCACCAGTCCCGCGCCCAGCAGCAAAAGCCCCACCGGCAGTGTCAGCGTCGCGGCCCTGATGGCAATGATGGGCATAGCCACCACGGCCACTGCCAGTCCCAGCACCACAGCCACCGCCGCAAAGCCCAGCGCCCAGATGGACACGAACACCGCCAGCACAATGGCGACGGTCGCCAGCAGCAGCGGCACCCATACGGGGCTGCCCACCACCGCCAGCACGATGGCCAGCGGCGTCCAGCCGCTCTTGGGCTTCATGCGGGTGCTGACCAGCTTGCCCAGCGGCATCTCCTGCAGGATACTCTGGGCGATCTGGTTGGGGCTGCCCAGCTTGGCGGTCGCCTCCGCCTCGGTCATGCCCTCCTCCATCATATCGTCCAGCAGCTCGCTGTAATACTCCAGATTTTTCTGGCGCTCCTCTTCCGACAGCTGCGCCAGCGCCCGCTCCAGCAGACGCAGGAAATCAGCCTTGCTCATGTTGCAGTCCTCCCCTGATAAATTCGTACATAGATTCCAATTCCTTCCAATCCTCCACGGCGGCGGACAGCTGCCGCTGTCCCTGCTCCGTCAAATGATAAAACTTCCGTAGCCGGCTGTTGTGCTCCACGCTGTATACCGTCAGCGCGCCGCCGCTCTCCAACCGCCGCAGAATGGGGTACAACGTGGATTCCGATACCTGCACGCATACGGACAGATCCTTCACGATCTTATAGCCATAGGAATCCCCTCTGGCCAGCGCCGACAACACGCAGGCCTCCAGTAAGCCCCGCTTCATTTGTGGGTCAAGCATGTTCATGCCCCCTTTCGCGTTATACTATACATCACACAGTATTGTGTGTCAAGAGGGTATTTAAAATATTTTTTAGCGCAACGGGCCGTCGAGGACGCCGGCCCCTACGGCCTGTCACTGATAGAATGTAGGTAGGGGGCGGCGTCCTCGACGCCCCGCAAAAATCACACCACAAAAAAAGAGACGGCTCATGCCGTCTCTTTCCTATTCAAATTCACAGCCGGTACGTTCCGTCCGCGTCTACCTGCAAGCTCAGCCCGAAAAACGTCCGCAGCGTCCGCACCATGTAGGCCGTATCCTGTGCGCCCGCCGTTTCAAAGCTGGAGTGCATGGCCAGCTGCGCCGCGCCGATGTCCACCATATTCAGCGACACCTGCGTGTTGGCGATGCTGCCCAGCGTAGAGCCGCCCGGCATATCCGCCCGGTTGGCGTACCGCTGGAAGGGCACCTCCGCCCTTTCGCACACCGTCTGGAACAGCGCCGCCGACACCGCGTCGGTGGTGTAGCGCTGGCTGGCGTTGTACTTGATGACCACGCCGCCGTTCATCCGTACCGTGTGGTTCTTGTCGGCGTATTCCGGATGGTTGGGATGCACCGCGTGGGCATTGTCGCAGGACAGCAGGAAGCTGCCCGCCGCCATGGTGCGCAGCGTCAGGCCCAGCGCGTCGCAGATGCGCTCCAGCGTCTCCACAAGGAAGGTGGATGCCGCGCCCTGCTTCGTCTCGCTGCCCACCTCCTCGTTGTCGAACAGACAGTACACGCAGACGTTCCGGCTCTCCTCCGCCGTCAGGAAGCCCTGCAGAGAGGCAAAGGCGCATTGCAGATCGTCCAGCCGGGGCGTGGAAATGTAGCTGCCCCATTCCACACCGGGCTGGGGGTTATAGAGGAACAGATCGTGCGTCAGCAGGTCGTCCTCCGCCACACCGGCCGCCTTGGCCACGCGGCTGCGGAAGCCGCCCTTTTCGCCGTACAGGGGCTGCATATCCACGGCAACATTGTACTTCATGCCGCTGTTGGCCTCCCGATTCATGTGGATGGCCACATTGGGGATCACCGCCGCGATGTCCTTCAGATCCACCAGACGCATGGCGATGCCCTTCTCTGTCCGCACCATGGCGCGGCCCGCGATGCTGAGGGGCCGATCCATCCAGCTGGCGCACAGCATGCCGCCGTAGCCCTCCACGCTGAGACGGGTATCGCTCTCCCCTGCCAGCTCGGCATTCTCCTTGATCTTAAAGGTGGGGCTGTCGCTGTGAGCGGCGGTCATCATAAAGCCGCCGGGCCGGCCCTTGGGCAGCCGGAACGCGATCAGCGACGAGCCGTTGCGCGTCACATAGTACTGTCCGCCCGGTTCCAGCGTCCACTCCTCCGTCTCCCGCAGAGGGCGATAGTTCTTCTCCTCCAGCAGCTTCGCCGTATGGGCCACCGCCTGAAAGGCCGTGGGACTGGCGGCAATGTAGGAAAACAGCGCCTGATTCATGGTGATATCCTCCCTAAATATGTATTATGATAAGTTTATTCCGTCTTGATGGCCTGAATGGCCTCCGCCTTCTCCTCCTGCGTCACCAGCACAAAGGCCCAGACGATCAGCGGCAGCGACCACAACGCGCCCCGGATGCTCCAGAAGTGGGCCGCACCCACGCCGATGGCCGCGCCGATGTGGAAGCACAGCAGTGTGGACAGGAAGAAGCCCATCCGCACCAGCTGATCCCTGTTCTTCGTACACATATACTCCGCCAGCGCCAGCGACGCCTGCTTGGTGTTGTTGGTGGAGAAAATGGTGGAGCTGTAAAAATTCCGTGCGCCCCGGAAGCTGCTCCACTGGACGCTCATGGCAAAGAAGATGGGGTACAGCGCCAGCACCACCTCCGTTTCCGCCGGGATGAAGCACTCCCCCACCGCCGCGGCCGCTGTGATGACGGGCGACAGCCGCCGCATGTTCACGCCCCATTTGAAGGGCAGCAGCACCGTCAGCATGGTGCCGATCACATACACCGCGAAGGCCCCGAAATGCTCCAACACGTTGAAGCCCCGGCCATACAGGGCGTCGATCACCAGCTCCAGCAGGTTCATGGTCTGGGCGCTGCCCATAACGCCGCCCCGGCACATGATGGCGTAAGCCCCGAAGAAACCGCCCACACAGGCAAAGGCCAGATGGCGGTACCAGTCGATATTTTTCCGTTTATAAAGAGGCATAAAGTTTCCTCCCACGCAAAGCTACACACCAGTATAACATACTTTCCCCTTTGGGCAATGGTGAAAACGACGAAAAAACGCAAAAAATACCGTTGACAACGACGAAAGATGTGGTAAAATAAGGGCAACATTGTGATACGGCTATGAGGAAACGAGTCCGCCGCAGCCACCCAGAGCGAGAAGGGGTATCGGTGCAAGCCCTTCGGGAACGGCAGGCAGGACAGCCACTTCCGAGCCTGCGGCGATGAGCCGCACGTTCCGTCCCCGTTACCGGACGACTGAGATGACGGCATGGCTGTCAAATTAGGGTGGTACCGTGAAGCGTCGCTTCGCCCCTATGTGGGGCGGGGCGTTTTTGTTTTCAGGAGGTAAGAGATGAGCTATCACATCATCGACATGGCGTCCGATCCCCGGTGCGGACAGTTTGCCTATTTCCGGCAGATGGACTTTCCCTTCGCCGGGATCACGGCGGAGATCGACATTACGGACTTTATGGCTCGCAAGGGACATCGGCCCTTCTTCCTCAGCTTTCTCTACGCGGTGACGCGCGCCGCCAACGCCGTGCCCCAGCTGCGCCGCCGCATCTTCGAGGGCGGCACGGTAGTGGAATTCGACTGGTGTCCGCCCTCCTACACCGCCATGAAGCCGGACGGCGTGTACGTCTACTGCACGGTGGAGGGCGACCTGCCCTATGACGATTTCATCGCCTTGGGTCAGCGCCGCCAGCGGGAGGTACTGGAGCGGGGCACCCTCACCGAGGACGGCGACGCGAGAGCTTTCTTCTTCGTGTCCAGCCTGCCGTGGCTCCACTACTCCCAGCTGGAGCACCCCATGGTAAGCCCCGACGACAGCAATCCCCGCATCAGCTGGGGCAAGTACGTCACGGCGAATGGCCGCATCACCCTGCCGGTGTCGCTGTTCGTCAACCACGCACTGGCCGACGGCCTGCACATCTCCCGGTT
Organism: bacterium; assembly: GCA_963640475.1. Lineage (GTDB taxonomy): Bacteria > Bacillota > Clostridia > Oscillospirales > Oscillospiraceae > Vescimonas. The sequence continues at coordinate 9,094 of CAVHYW010000059.1, forward strand.
CTTCCGGAACCTCGAAACAGAGCTGGCCGCGCTGGCCGCCCAATGGAGCAAATAACACAAAAAATTTATCATAAAAGGAGCGAAACACTATGAGCCATCCCTATCACGGTTTGAATGAGCTGCGGGAAATGTTCCTGAAGTTCTTCGAGACGAAAGGCCATTTGCGCCTGCCCAGCTTCTCGCTGGTGCCCCAGAACGACAAATCCATCCTGCTGATCAACGCCGGTATGACCCCCATGAAGCCCTGGTTCAAGGGCGAGGAGGAGCCCCCCTGCCACCGCGTCTGCACCTGTCAGAAGTGCATCCGCACCGGCGATATCGACAACGTGGGCCACACCGCCCGCCACGGCACCTACTTTGAGATGCTGGGCAACTTCTCCTTCGGCGATTACTTCAAGCACGAGGCCATCGCGTGGTCTTGGGAGTTCCTGACCAGCCCCGAATGGGTGGGTCTGGAGCCTGACCGCCTGTACCCCTCCGTCTATCTGGACGACGACGAGGCGTGGAACATCTGGCACGACGAGATCGGCATCCCCGCCGAGAAGATCTTCCGCTTCGGCAAGGAGGACAACTTCTGGGAGCACGGCTCCGGCCCCTGCGGCCCCTGCTCCGAGATCTACTATGACCGCGGCCCCGAGTACGGCTGCGGCAAGCCCGGGTGCACCGTGGGCTGCGACTGCGACCGCTATATCGAGGTCTGGAACAACGTGTTCAGCCAGTTCGACAACGACGGCCACAACAACTACACCGAGCTGAAGCAGAAGAACATCGACACCGGCATGGGTCTGGAGCGTCTGGCCTGCGTGTGCCAGAACGTGGACAGCCTGTTCGACGTGGACACCGTCATGAACATCACCAACAAGGTCAGCGAGCTGACCGGCGCCCACTATGGCGAGAGCCACAAGCGCGACGTGTCCCTGCGCGTCATCACCGACCACATCCGCAGCGCCACCTTCATGATCTGCGACGGCATCCTGCCCAGCAACGAGGGCCGCGGCTACGTACTGCGCCGTCTGCTGCGCCGCGCCGCCCGCCACGGTAAGCTGCTGGGCGTCAACGAGCCGTTCCTGTATCAGGTGGTGGACACCGTTATCCACGAGAACGAGTGCCAGTACCCCGACCTGCGGGAGAAGCAGACCTATATCACCAAGGTCATCCGCACCGAGGAGGAGAACTTCGCCCGCACCATCGACGGCGGCATGAAGATCTACGGCGACATGCTGTCCGCCCACAAGGCCAAGGGCGAGACCGTGTTCTCCGGCGAGGACGCCTTCAAGCTGTACGACACCTTCGGCTTCCCCATCGACCTGACCGCCGAAATGGCCGCCGAAGAGGGCATGACCATCGACGAGGATGCCTTCAAGGCCCTGATGACCGAGCAGAAGGAGCGCGCCCGCGAGGCCCGCAAGGCCCTGGGCGATCTGGGATGGGCCGGTGTGGAGTTCGGCAAGGACATGCCCGCCACCGAGTTCGTGGGCTATGACTACGACGCCATCGACGATGCCCATGTGCTGGCCATCGTGGCCGAGGGCGAACTGGTGGACGAGATCGTCTCCGGCATGGAGGCCATCGTGGTGCTGGATCAGACCCCCTTCTACGCTGAGATGGGCGGCCAGATTGCTGACCACGGCCGCATCACCGACAGCGACAGCATCGAGAATCCCGACGAGAACTGCGCCCTCCTCTTCCACGTCAACAACGTCCAGAAGAACAAGGGCGGCAAGTTCATGCACTACGGCAAGCTGGTGAAGGGCTCTTTGAAGGTGGGCGACACCGTGGCCGCCTCCATCGACACCGTCCGCCGCGCCGCCATCCGCCGCGCCCACACGGCCACCCATCTGCTGGATGCCGCGCTGGTGAAGGTGCTGGGCGACCATGTGCATCAGGCCGGTTCTCTGGTAGAGCCCGACCGCCTGCGCTTCGACTTCACCCATTTCGAGGGCATCACGCCCCAGCAGCTGAACGAGGTGGAGGATCTGGTGAACGACGCCATTCTGGACGGCCTGACCATCACTACCGAGGAGCTGCCGCTGGACGAGGCCAAGGCCCGCGGCGCCGTGGCCACCTTCGGCGAGAAATACGGCCAGACGGTCCGCGTGGTCACCATGGGTGACTTTTCCATGGAGCTGTGCGGCGGCACCCATCTGGACAACACCGCCAAGGTGGGCATGTTCCGCATCAAGAGCGAGAGCAGCGTGGCCTCCGGCGTCCGCCGTATCGAAGCCACCACCGGCCGCGTGTCTATTGACGAGACCCGCCATGGCCGCAACACTCTGCTGAAGGCGGCCCAGTTCTTCAAGACCGCCCCCAATACCATTCTGGAGCGCATGGAGCAGCAGGCCAACGAGATGAAGGAGCTGCGCCAGACGCTGGAGAAGTTCAAGGCTGAGGCCTCTCTGGGCGAGGCCAAGCAGGTGATGGCCTCCGCCAAGACTGTGGGCGGCCTGCACATCATCACCGGCACCCGCCAGAATCTGGACGCCAACGCCCTGCGTGCCATGGGCGACTTCATGCGGGACAAGGATCCCAGTGTGGTGGCTGTGCTGGCCAGCATCAACGGCGAGAAGGTCAGCTTTCTGGCCGTCTGCGGCAAGGAAGCCGTGGCCAAGGGCATCAAGGCCGGTGATCTGGTGAAGTCCGTTTCCGCCGTGTGCGGCGGCAAGGGCGGCGGCAAGCCCGACAGCGCCATGGGCGGCGGCACCGACCTGCTGAAGGTTGATGACGCGCTGGCCACTGTGGACGACTTCGTGGCCGCCAAGCTGGGCTGAAAAGCAAAAACCGTGCCCGCCCCACCGGGGCGGGCACACAGAATACACCATACAACGAAAGGAGACGAACCTATGAAGAACGATTGCCTGTTCTGCGCCATCATCGACGGCGAGATCCCCAGCAACAAGCTCTATGAGGACGAGCTGTGCTACGCCTTCTACGATATCGAGCCGCAGGCGCCCACCCACTTTCTGGTGGTGCCCAAGGAGCACATCTGCTGCGCCGCCAAGATCGACGAGAGCAACGAGGCCGTGGTGGCCCACTGCTTCACCGTCATCGCCAAGCTCTGCAAGGAGCTGGGCTGCGACAGCTACCGCATCGTCAACAACTGCGGCGATCAGGCCGGCCAGACCGTGAAGCACCTGCACTTCCATGTGCTCAGCGGCCGCGACATGACGTGGCCTCCGGGCTAAAGATTACTGGCATGAAATCTTCGATTTCATTGCCAAAGGGGATTGCGGTCGGCTGCGCGCACCCGTTGGGTGCACTGGCGACCGAGAAGTATTTTTCTGACGCACATGTCGTCAGAAAAATGATTTGATTTTTTCGCCGCTTCCGAGCGGCGAACTCTGCGAGGCTTTTATACGAAATCCGCCGCGGGCAATGCCTGATATGCTCCCTTTATGAGAGACAGTGAAATAAAAAAACACTGTCAATCATGAA
>CAVHYW010000060.1:0-12464 GCA_963640475.1 bacterium
GGCTACCGGGTGGGCAAGGGCGACACCATCATTCTGGAGAGCTGCGAATACTGCAACTCCTTCCTGAATTTCTTCCCCACCGTGGCGGTGATTTTGAACGTGGCGGCGGATCATCTGGACTTCTTCAAGGATCTGAACGATATCGAGCATTCCTTCCGGCAGTTTGCCTGCCTGACGCCGGAGACCGGCTTCGTCATCGCCAACGGCGACGACGAGGGCGCGCGGACGGCGCTGGCGGGTATTGACCGTCCGGTGCGGTGGTTCAGCGTGAAGGATCATAGCGCCGGCGTGTACGCCGACAACGTGGCGTTTTTCGACGGCTTCCCCTGCTTCGACGTGGTGGCCGACGGCAAGCCCTATGCCCATGTGGAGCTGCACGTTCCCGGCAAGCACAACATCTCCAACGCGCTGGCCGCGGCTGCCGCCGCCTATGTGCTGGGCATCGACGGCAAGGCGGTGGAGGAGGGACTGGCCTCCTTCGGCGGAGCCGAGCGGCGCTTCCAGTACAAGGGTGCGTTCAACGGAGCCAGAGTGTACGACGATTACGCCCACCATCCCGACGAGCTGCACGCCCTGCTGGACATGGCCCGCAGCCTGCCCCACAAGCGGCTGATCTGCGCCTTCCAGCCCCATACCTACACCCGTACCAAGGCGCTGTTCGACGATTTCGTCCGTGAGCTGCGCACCGTGGATGTGGCGGTGCTGGCGGAGATTTATGCCGCCCGCGAGACCAACGACATGGGGGTGTCCTCCCGTGACCTGTGCGCCAAGATCCCCGGCAGCGTCTATTGCGCCACCTTGAAGGAGACGGCGGAGATGCTGCGCAAGCTGGCCCAACCCGGCGACATGATCCTGACCGTGGGCGCGGGCGACATCTACCGCGTGGGCGACATGCTGGTGGGAAAGGAGTAAGCCATATGACGATTTCTCCTATATTCCGCAATACCCGTCCAGAGGGAGCGCTGCTGCCGCAGGAGGCGGCGGCTTTTGACCTGCTGGAAAAGCTCGGCATCGACTATGATCGTGTCAGCCACGAAGCCGCCTTCAATATGGAGCTGTGCGCCAGCGTAAGCGATGTGTTGGGCATGCCCGTGTGCAAGAATCTTTTTCTGTGCAACCGGCAGAAAACCAGTTTCTATCTGCTGTGCATGCCGCCGGACAAGCCTTTCCACACCAAGGATCTCAGTGCCCAGATCGGTTCCTCCCGGCTCAGCTTTGCACCGGAGGAAAATCTGTGGGAGCTGCTGCGCTGCCATCCCGGCTCCGCGACGATCCTTGGTCTTGCCAATGATGAAGATCATCGGGTACAACTACTGATGGATCGTGAGGTATATGACGCGCCATATCTCTCCTGTCATCCCTGCATCTGCACCAGCACTCTGCGGCTGAAGACCCGCGACGTGCTGGAGAAGTTCCTGCCCGCCACGGGACATGAAGCGGTCATTGTGGATTTGTGATATGCGAGCCCCCTCCGGTGCGCCGGAGGGGGTGTTGTTGTCTGCGGGAGATTTATCGGGGTCCGATTTGTAGGGGGCGGCGTCCTCGACGCCCCGTTATTTATCGAAATGCTGTCGTTCTCCGTGCGGGCCGTCGAGGACGCCGGCCCTTACGGACGGATCATCGTACAATAATTTTCCACTTGCCTGTTGACAAACGTAAACTGATGTGCTACATTGTGATTACAGATGCAGACAACAGGAGGTGGAGTCAATGGCGCATATGGGCTTGACCGAGGCGGAGTGGCAGGTGATGGAGTGCCTGTGGGCCGCCGCGCCCCGGACGGGGCGGGCCATCATCGACGCCCTGCATGAGACCACCGGCTGGAGCCGCAGCACCACACTGACGCTGCTGCGGCGGCTGGAGGACAAGGGCACCGTCAGCGCCGAGAGCGAGGACGGCGTGAAGCACTACCGGCCGCAGGTGGCCCGAGAGGATGCGGCGGTGCAGGAGACGGAGCACCTGCTGGAGCGGGTGTATCAGGGCAGCGTCAGTCTGATGGTCAGCTCGCTGGTGAAGAAGCAGACGCTGTCTCAGGAGGAGATCGACAAGCTGTACGCCATTTTGCGGGAAGTGGAGGAAAATCATGATTGAATGGGCGGTATCCTCGTGTATTCTCATCCTTGCGGTGATCGCCCTGCGGTATCTGCTGCGGGGCAGGATCAGCCTGCGGCTGCAATACGCCCTGTGGCTGCTGGTGCTGGCGCGGCTGCTGATCCCCGTCAGCTTCGGCAGCACGGACATCAGCGTCATGTCGGTGGTGGAAAAGGCCCCGGCGGTGCAGGCGGTGGAGAGCGTCCGGGAGGTGGAAACCATCTGGCAGGCTGACAACGGCTCGGTACAGGGCCTCCCCACCGGCGCGGCGGCGGACAACGCACCGCTGCTGATCGCGCCCAGCGCCACCAGCGACGACCAGTTCAGCCGTATGGAGAGCGCTCTGACCCTCCGCAAGCTCCTGCTGCCGGTGTGGTGGTGCGGCGCGGCGGTGACGCTGCTGGTGTTCCTGACCGCCAACCTCCGCTTTGCCGCGCGGCTGCGGAAGAGCCGCCGTCCCCTGACGGTGGAGGGCGCGGCGCTGAGCGTCTATGTGGCGCAGGAGCGGGCTGTGCCGTGCCTGTTCGGCCTGTTCCGCCCCGCCATCTATGTGACGCAGGCCGCGGCGGACGATCCGGAGCTGCTGCGCCACACGGTGGCCCACGAGACCACCCATTTCCGGCAGGGCGACCATGTGTGGGCCCTGCTGCGGACGGTGTGTCTGGCGCTGCACTGGTGGAACCCGCTGGTGTGGTGGGCGGCGAAGCTGTCCCGTCAGGATGGGGAGCTGGCCTGTGACGAGGCCACCATCCGCACGCTGGGCGAGAGCGAGCGGGCCGCCTATGGCCGCACGCTGATCCGCATGGCCTGCGGCCCCGGCTCCCATGTGCTGCTGACGGCCACCACCATGGACGGCGGCAAGACCAGCCTCCATGAGCGGATCGTCCTGCTGGCGAAGAAGCCCCGCACGGCGGTGACCGCCGCCATTGTGGTGGTGCTGGCCGCGGCGCTGTGCGTTGCCTGCACCTTCACGGGAGCGAAGAAGGACGAAGCGGCGGCCGAGCCGGATACCCTCGCCGGGTACATGGCGGCGCTGATGGTGGATGACGTCACCGGCTGGGACGTGACGGAGTATCCCGACATTACGCTGGGGCGGCTGGTGACGGCCATGAACGATGCCGCCGCTTATGAGATCACGGCGGAGGAGGCCCTGGGCTATGGGGAGGACGGGCAGGAGTGGTTCGTTTCCCTGCATGCCGACGGTCATGAGCTGATGCTGGACTGCGGCGACATGGGCGGGATCGTGCATGTCATTGATCTCAGCGCGGCGCTGTCCTCTGACGCTGTTCCGCCGGAACGGCTGCAGGCTTACTTCCGCCATGATACCCTCTATAATCTGATCCGCCATGCCCAGGACAGCGTGGAGAGCGACGATCCGTATGACGATATGTGGCAGTTTTCGCAGCTGATGAGCTGGCCCAACAGAGCGGAGCTGTCCACCCAGACCTTTACCTATCAAGATCTGAAGGTGCAGGTGAGCAACGTTTTCGCCGTGGGAAAGGCGGCCAGACTGTCCGGTTCAAACGCGGATGAGACGGAGGAGTTCGACGTTTATATGGTCTGCCCCGGCGCGGTGCTGACGGTGCTGGAAGCGTCGACTTTCCAGAGCACCGACGGTGTGGAACACGGTCACTGGAAATACTATAGCCAGGAGGGCGACGCCACCGAGCTGTGGCCCGGCGATACCGTTCAGATCGGCCACAAGAGTTGGATCGGAGCGGAAAGCGTCGGCATACTGACGTTCCGGGTATATGACTTCTGGCTGCAGGCACCCTCCGCCGACCCGCTGGAATCCGTCCGCGCCGCCATTGAGGGCGAGGCGCAGAAGGGCTATGCCCGCAATATCCGGGTGGATTCGCTGTCCGTCAACGAGGCGGAGACGAAACGGGTGGCGCAGGAGCGCAAGGGCAGTGAGCTGGCCATCGCCCGCGGCTGGTCGGACGACCTGCTGGACGATCACTTTGTGGTGGTGGACGCCGCCTATTACATCGAGTATGACCACACCCGCACGCCGCTGGAGGGCGGCAGCGTTACCCAGCAGTTCTATCTGATGCAGGGCGAGGATGGCCGTTGGATCATTGTGGACAACGCCATGCGCTCAGCCGACCGGCAGGATGCCGGGCTTGTATGGTAAAATGAAAGAGACCGGTCAACCGACCGATCTCTTTTTTATGCCTTTTTTTACTTTGGCATCGAAGCCGTCCTGCCAGTGGGAGAAGCGGAAGTAAAGGAAGTACACTACCGAGCTGAGCGCCCATGTGAGGGGATAGGCCCAGTAGACATAGACGATCTCGTGGAACAGATGCATCATCAGCGTGATATACAGGATGCGGATGACGCACCAGATAGACAGCATGATGGCCATGGGGACGAATGCCTTGCCCGCGCCGCGGCAGACGCTGGCCACCGCGTGGGAGAAGGCCAGCAGGAAATAGAACAGGCAGATGGTACGGGTCTCCAGCACGCCCAGCTCCAGCACACCCGGCGTTTCGGAGAACAGGCCGATCAGCCACGGCGCGCCCAGATAGGTCAGCACGCCGATGATCTCCGCAATGGTGGGGGCTGCCAGAATACCAAACCGTGCGCCCCGGCGGGCACGCTCCTTCTGACCCGCGCCGAGGTTCTGACTGACGTAGGTGGTGATGGCCATGGAGAAGCTGGTGACCGGCAGGAAGGCAAAGCCCTCGATCTTGGAGTACGCGCCGTAGGCCGCCATGGCATCCTTGCCGAAGGAGTTGATGTTGGTCTGCACCACCACATTGGCCAGTGCGATAACAGAGTTCTGCACGCCGGCGGGCAGGCCGTAGCGCAGGATCTCCCGCAGCAGTGCGCCGTCGATCCGCAGGGCGCTCCACCGGATCTGGAAGATGGTGCCCTTCTTCGTCAGGTGCAGCAGGCACAGCACCACGCTGACTGCCTGCGAAATGATGGTGGCCAGCGCCGCCGACCAGACGCCCCAGCCCAGCGCGCCCACGAACAGCAGGTCCAGCACCACATTGGTCAGGGAGGAGACGATCAGGTAGTACAGCGGGCGGCGGCTGTCGCCTAGCGCATTCATGATGCCGGTGAAGGTGTTGTACATCACGCCCGCGCTCACGCCGGTAAAGTAGCACCGGAAATAGGCGATGGCGTCGGGCAGCACCTCTGCGTCCGTGGCCATCCACCGCAGTAGCGTGGGGGTGAACGCGACACCGATCACGGTCAGGATCAAGCCGCTGATCGCTGCCAGCAGCACAGCGGTATGGATGGTGCGGGACACCTTGTCATAGTCGCCTGCGCCGAAGTAGCGGGCAATGGCCACACCCACGCCGCTGGCCGTCCCGGCAAAGAAGCTGACCATCAGGAAGATCAGCGGGCCGGAGGCACTGACGGCCGCCAGCGCGTTGTCGCCCAGAAAGTTGCTGACAATCAGCGCGTCGGCGGTGTTGTAGAGCTGCTGAAACAGCTGACTGAGGAAAATAGGTACGGCAAACACGCTGATAAGACGCCAGGGAACACCGTGGGTCATATCCTTGGTTCCGGCGGATGCCATAGGTCACACGCTCCTTTCAGAAATAAGGGAAGATAAGCGCCCAGACAGAGCGTCTGAGCGCTATTGTTTACTTGTTGCGCCATGTGGAGGGGCTCAGCAGCACCAGCAGGGGCATCAGCTCCAGACGGCCCATCAGCATGATGAGGGCCAGCACCAGCTTGCTGAACCATGAGAGGGGCGCGAAGTTGGCCATGGGGCCGAGAGCGCCCAGCGACGGGCCGACGTTGCTGACGCAGGTCAGCGCCGCCACGAAGGACTCCGTAAAGCCCAGCACGTCCAGCGAGACCACCAGCGTACCGGCCATCAGGATCAGCAGATACGCCACCTGAAACATGTGGGCGGAGGTGACGGCCCGCTCGTCCACGCTCTGGCCGTCCATGGTGATGACGGATACCCGGTTGGGGTGGATGATGTGATCCAGCTCCCGCCGCAGACTCTTGACCTGCAGCATCAACCGGCTGACCTTCATGCCGCCCGCCGTGGAACCGGCGCAGCCGCCCACATACATCAGCAGCACCAGAATACAGCGGCTGAAGGTGGGCCACAGGGTGAAGTCCTTGGTGGCGTAGCCGGTGGTGCTCATGATGGTGGTGGCCTGGAAGGCGGCGTCCTTGGCCGACTCGTACCAGCCCTGTCCCAGCTCCACATGCAGGTCCACGCAGATAAGGCCGATGGTGACCGCTAAGATCAGCAGGTACCACCGCAGCTCCTCGCTGCGCAGGGCGTCCTTGATCCGTCCCCGGACAATGGCGTACAGCAGCGAGAAGTTGATGCCCGCCAGAATCGTAAAGACCACGATGACCCATATGATGGCATCGGAGTGGTACTCGGCAATGGAGGCGTTGCGGACGGAGAAGCCGCCGGTGGCGATGGTGGTAAAGGCGTGGTTCACCGCGTCGAACCATGACATGCCCGCGATCCGCAGCGCTACGGCCTCCGCCGCCGTCAACACGATATAGATGGTGTACAAAATCTTGGCGGTGCCGCCCACACGGGGCACCAGCTTGGACTTGATGGGGCCGGGGCTTTCCGCCTTCATCAGGTAGTAGGCACCGTCGCCCAGATGGGGCGTCAGCGCGAGGAACAGCACCAGCACGCCCATGCCGCCCATCCACTGGGTCTCGCTGCGCCAGAACAGAATGCTGGGCGGCATAGTCTCCACCGAATCCAGAATGGTGGCGCCGGTGGTGGTCAGGCCGGAGGCCGTCTCGAACAGTGCGTCCACGAAGGAGGGAATGGTGTCCGACAGCAGATAGGGGAACGCGCCCAGCAGCGTCAGCGCTACCCACGCCAGCGCCACGGCGGCATAGGCGTCGCGGCCCTGCATCCGCATGCGGTTCACCGGCACCAGATAGCCCAGCGAGCCAAGGATACCGCACAGCAGCGCCGAGGAGAGGAACGCCCTCCAGCAGCCGTCGCCATACCCCAGACTTACCAGCAGCGGCAGCAGCATGAAGCCTGCCTCTACCCACAGGATATAGCCCACCGTGCGGGTGATCAATCGAATATTCATGAAATCATTACCTCGTTTATTACGAAAAGGCACTATTTATTATTATAGCCCCGGAAACCGGAAACTGTCAAGCCTAACACGTTCTTTACACCATGATGGACAGGCGGTAGACATAAAACTTTTGAAAATCGGGGAGAAAATGAAACGTCCGGCTTGCTTTTGAAAAAAATTATGGTATACTTACTATGTAATTGTGCGTTTATCTTTCTACGCTATCCGGCGTATGAAGTTTTCCGCTGTGGGTAAGATAAGCGTCGGACAGAGTTTCCGGCGACGACCTTCCATCGCTGCCCGCGGCTTTGTAAAAGTTGGAAGAGAGGGTGCAAATTTTGAATAAGTATATTGTCAACGGCGGTCATCCCCTGTATGGCGAGGTCACGGTCAGCGGCGCGAAAAATGCGGCGGTGGCTATCATTCCCGCGGCTCTGATGGTAGATGGCGTGTGCCGGATCGAAAACATTCCCCAGATCAGCGACGTGACGCTGTTCTTCTCCATTCTGGATGAGCTGGGCGCCAAGGTGCGGGTGCTGAATCCCCACGCGGTGGAGCTGGACTGCCGCACCATCCGCTCGACCCGCCCCAGCTATGAGCTGGCGCGGCGCATCCGGGCCAGCTATTACCTGCTGGGCGCGCTGCTGGGCCGCTTCGGCGAGGCCACGGTGGCCATGCCCGGCGGCTGCGATTTCGGTGTGCGGCCTATCGATCAGCATATCAAGGGCTTTACCGCCATGGGTGCGCAGGTGTCCGTGGAGGGCGGATATATCAACGCCCGTGCCAAGAACGGCCATCTCCGTGGTGCTAACGTCTATCTGGACGTGGTGTCCGTGGGCGCGACCATGAACATCATGATGGCGGCGGCGCTGGCCGAGGGGACTACCGTGATCGAAAACGCCGCCCGTGAACCCCATATCGTGGATCTGGCCAACTTCCTGAACTCCATGGGCGCGGACGTGAAGGGCGCGGGCACGGATTCCATCAAGATTCGGGGTGTCAAGCGCCTGAACGGCGGCAGCTATGCCATCATCCCCGACCAGATCGAGGCGGGCACCTACATGGCGGCGGTGGCCGCCACCGGCGGCGAGCTGCTGATCCGCAACGTGATCCCCAAGCACATGGACTGCATCAGCGCCAAGCTGATGGAGATGGGCGTGGAGATCGAGGAGAACGGCGACGAGATGCTGGTGTGGCGCACCGGCCGTTTGCAGCGAACCAATATCAAGACCATGCCCTACCCCGGCTTCCCCACGGATATGCAGCCCCAGATCGCTTCGGTGCTGGCGCTGGCCGACGGCACCAGTCTCATTACCGAAAGCGTGTGGAACAACCGCTTCAAGTATGTGGATGAATTGAAGCGCCTTGGCGCCCGTATTCAGGTGGATGGCAAGATGGCCGTGCTGGAGGGCGTGGATCACTTCACCGGCGCACCGGTGCAGGCGCCTGACCTGCGCGCCGGCGCGGCGCTGGTCATCGCGGCGCTGGCCGCCCATGGCACCACTGAGATCAGCCATGTGCAGTATATCGAGCGGGGCTACGAGGATATCGTGGGCAAGCTGCGTGCCGTCGGCGCGGATATCTGTATGGTGGATGAACCGGAGGCGGAAAGGGAAGAGGCCCGCATCGGGTAATTGAACGATCATATTCAGCGTCTGCCCGGCGATACCGGCGGGCGCTGAGTTACTTTTACGAGGTGGACATATGCAGCGGATCACCGTACTGTGCGTGGGCAAGCTGAAAGAAAAATTTTATGCCGACGCGGCGGCGGAGTACATCAAACGGCTGAGCCGCTACTGCAAGTTGGACGTCATAGAGCTGCCGGAGACGCGCCTTCCGGAGGATCCTTCCCCGGCGGAGATCAAAAAGGCGCTGGCGGCTGAGGCCAATGCTATTCGGCAGAAGCTGGAGGGCGGCGCGGTGGTGGCCATGTGTATCGAGGGGCAGACCTGCTCCAGCGAGGCGCTGTCGAAAAAGCTGGCGGCCTTCGCGCTGGAGGGGAAAAGCAAGGTGACGTTTTTGATTGGCGGCAGCTTCGGGCTGGACGAGACGCTGAAAAAACAGGCCGACTGGCGCTTGAGCATGTCGCCCATGACATTTCCCCACCATCTGGCGCGGGTGATGCTGCTGGAACAGATCTATCGGGCGTGCCAGATCGCGGAGGGCACGCGCTATCATAAATGATGAGGGAGGTTTTACGATGAGTTTTTGGAACGATCTGATCCATAAAGGGGAGCTTCCGCAGGACTTTTGGGAGGATTTTATGGGGGGTTCCGCCTGGAGCTTTCACAAGAAAGAGCTGGACTGGCCGTTGGAGGAAAACGGCGAAAAGGTGAAGGCTGTGCTGCTGAAGGAGACCTTCGATTCCCCGGCGGAGTCCGACATGGTGATCTCCATGCTGGCGGCCTATGGTATTCCCTGCTTCAAGTACTATGACAAGGACGGCGGCGCGGGAAAGGTCATCAACGGCTTTTCCGGCTACGGCGCGTCGCTGTATGTGCCTCAGACCATGCTGGAGGAGGCCAATAACATTCTGAACGCACAAGCGGTAGAGGAGGACGAAAACGATGCTGGATTACATGCATGAGTACGAAAAGTGGCTGCATAGCGGCGCACTGACGGCGGACGAGGTGAAGGAGCTGCAGTCCATCGCCGGAGACGAAAAGGAGATCGAGAGCCGGTTCTACGGCCCGTTGGAGTTCGGCACCGCCGGACTGCGGGGCACCATGAAGGTGGGTCTGCACCAGATGAACGTGTACGTCATCCGCTGGGCCACCCAGGGCTTTGCCAACGTGATCTGCGCCGAGGGCGAGGATGCCAAAAAGCGCGGCGTTGCCATCTGCATGGACTGCCGCCACCACTCCATGGAGTTTGCCCGGGCCGCTGCCGAGGTATGCGCCGCCAACGGTATCCATGTGCGCATCTTCGAGTCCCTGCGTCCCACGCCGGAGCTGAGCTTTGCCGTGCGGGAGTACGGTTGTCAGGCGGGCATCAATGTTACCGCCAGCCATAATCCCAAGGAGTACAACGGCTACAAGGTCTATTGGGAGGACGGCGCGCAGCTGCCGCCCCACCACGCCGCCGCCATCGCCGCGGAGCTGGAGAAGATCGACATCTTCACCGGCGTGAAGCGGATGGACTTCGACGAGGCCGCCAAGGCCGGTCTCATCGAGACCATGGGCGACGAGACCGACCGCAAGTTCATGGCAAACGTCATGGATATGGTCAACGACTATGATTCCGTCGCCAAGGTGGCGGACACCTTCCAGGTGGTGTATACCCCCTTCCACGGCTGCGGCCACAAGCTTGTGCCGGAAGCCCTGACCCGTCTGGGCATCAAGCATCTGCACTGCGTGCCGGAGCAGATGGTCATCGACGGCGACTTCCCCACGGTGGTGTCTCCCAATCCGGAGAATCCCGAGGGCTTCTATCTGGCCATCGCGCTGGCCGACAAGGTGAAGGCCGACTTCATCGTGGGCACTGACCCGGACAGCGACCGCGTGGGCATCATGGTACGCAACAAGGAGGGCAAGTTCCAGCCCGTCAGCGGCAACCAGACCGGCGTGCTGCTGAGCGATTACCTGTACGGGGCCATGAAGCGTGGCGGCAAGCTGCCGGAAAAGCCCGTGATGCTGAAAACCATCGTCACCACCGAGATGGCCCGCAAGGTGGCCGAGGCCCACGGCGTGACCTGCTACGATACCTTCACCGGCTTCAAGTTCATGGCCGAGAAGAAGAACCAGCTGGAATCCGCAGGCGAGGGCAAGGTGGTGTTCTCCTATGAGGAGAGCTACGGCTACATGCTGGGCGACTACGTCCGGGATAAGGACGCCGTTACCGCGTCGCTGCTGCTGACGGAGATGGCCGCGTGGTACGCCACGCAGGGCATGACCCTGTACGATGCACTGGACGTGCTGTATCAGAAGTACGGCTGGTACGGCGAAAAGACCCACAATCTGGTGATGCCCGGTCTGGACGGTCTGGAGAAAATGGCGAACCTGATGAAGTCCCTGCGCCAGAACCCGCCCGCCGAAATTTCCGGCGTGGCCGTCGTTCGCCGCAAGGACTATACCGACGGCAGCGTGGTGGACTGCGCCACCGGCGCAGTGTCCGAGATGGAGCTGAAGGGCAGCAACGTGCTGCGCTATGAGCTGGCCGACGGCACCACCATTCTGGTGCGCCCCTCCGGCACCGAGCCGAAGATCAAGGTCTATATCCTGACGCAGGGCAAGAATGCGGTTGAGCGTGACGCCAACATCGAGAAGTACGGCCAGTGGGCAGAAGCCTTGGCCAAGTAAACCGGAATAAAGAAATGGCTGCACCGTGAGGTGCAGTCATTTTTTATTCACCTTAAGGCAGTTGCGCGATAGCGCAGAACAAAATCCTACCCGATGGGGGATTCAGGCTTAAGCAGGGCGCCAGCCAACAGTGATAGAATAGGGCCATGAAGACTATCAAAGGAGGAGGTGTCCTATGGCAGTATCACTTGATATCGAAGAATATTTCAATACAAACCTCTTGACATTCACGGGCAATGTATTATACTATTCTCGAAACATAGAAAACTAATTAGTTTGGAGAGCAGCCATGGTCAAAGACGAACACGCTTCCAGATATATCGGTATTCTTGCGAACCGCTTGCGGAGAGAGATCGACGCACTGTCTTTCCGGGGACAATACAGCGGAACAGAGGGAAAGGCGCTGCATTTTATCCTCGCACATGATGACAGCGAACTGTTTCAAAAGGATCTGGAGGATGAATTTGGCTTGCGTCCGCCATCTGCCAGCGCCCTTGTCAAAAAGCTGGAGCAGGACGGACTCATCAGTCGTGTCCCCGTATCCTACGATGGGCGTCTGAAAAAAATCGTTCCCAGTGAAAAGGCACGGCAGAACCGGGAAAAGGTCTTGCGCGATGTACAGGATCTGGAGAATCGACTGCTGCGCGGTATCTCAGAGCAAGATCAGGCACAATGGCTGAAGATCACAAAAAAGATGATTGAAAACCTTTAGCTGCACGCAAAGGTTTTCAATTTCGCCTTGAAGTTAGTTTCCTAATTAGTTATAATATCAAGGAGGTAAACATGGAAACGCTTGAACAAAAATATGAATACGAAAAGGTCGGAAAACTGCTGCTGATGTTCTCTGTTCCCAGCGTGATCTCCCTCGTTCTGAACGCACTCTATAACATGGTGGATCAGATATTCATCGGAAACGGTGTCGGCTACCTCGGGAACGGTGCAACGAACGTAATTTTCCCGCTGACACAGTTAGCCATCGCCATCGGCTTGCTGATCGGTGACGGTACAGCCAGTTATATGAACCTGAAGCTCGGTGAGG
>CAVHYW010000061.1:0-12347 GCA_963640475.1 bacterium
CCAATCGGCGGGGGCATTATCCGGAACAATATATTATGATATAAATACAGCAGGAGGTGTACTGCTGGTCATGATGCTGTGGGGAATGATGGGCTGCGGCAGGGCGGAGGCTCCGCCGGCCGGCCAGATGGTGGACGGCCCCGGTATGATGTATACGCCGGAGGATCAGAGCCCCTTTGCGGGGTCGTGGCAGAGCCGGGACGGTACCATCGTCATGGAGGTGGAGAGCCGGGGGGGCAGTTTGAGGCGTCCGGCATACAGGTGTTTGTGAACGGTGAGCCGGACTTCGCATCTGACGCATGGGTGTACAAGACCGGTTATGTAAAGCTGACGGAGGGATACAATGACGTCTTGCTGCCGGAGCCCTTTCAGCTGCTGGAATTCTTTCATTCGCTGGACTCCTTTTGCCTGTACACCACCGAAGGAGAGACCTTTATGCTGGCAAGGCCCGGCGTGGAGCCCCAGAGAATCCTCTCCTTCAGGCACTGAAAAACATGTATGAGGAAAGCCCTCAGAATATCGCTAAGTAGCACTGTCCCGCCTGCGGACAGGAGAGTCTGAGAAATTTTGCACCGAATGCGGTCATCGCCTCAAGTGAGACGTGCCAATATAGAGAAATATAACACAGAAATGCCAAAAAACAGGAGGAAAAAATGAGGAAAAGAGCGAGAAAACTTGCGGCGCTGCTTCTGGCGTTGGTGATGGCACTGACGCTGGCGGCCTGCGGCGGCAAGGGCGGCAGCAAGACAAACCCCGCTGTGGGCAAGTACTTGGGCGAGGCTGTTTTGTCCTTTGACGAGTGGATACCCATGGACGATGTTTACGATCTGGGCGAGAACTACCTTGAGCTGAGAGAGGACGGTACGGGCTGCTTCATGCTGGACGGCGACCCGACGGAGATCAAGTGGAAGCTGGGTAAGGATGGCGCCCTGACGCTGGACAGAGACGGAGCGACCTGCAACTGTACGCTGAAGGACGGCCTGATCATGGTGAATGACTACTTCGGCTTTGACTTGAAGCTGACGTTCCGTAAGAGCGAGGGCAGCGGTACCGGCGGCACCAATGCCGGCAATACCGACAACACGGGACTGACCATTGACGACTTTGCCGAGGTGTACGGCGGTGACTGGCACGGCATGGCGGGTCTTACGGATGCCACCGGCGACTTTGAGGAACTGAACGATACCGCCCACGAGATTCTGGCGCGTCTGGTCTTTGACGGCAACGGCGGCTGCCAGGTCTGGTTGGCCATGTATCTGGAGGGCGAGAACGACTTCAATTTCGCCAACACCTATGTCCGCGTGGTGCCCGATGACGATACCGGTCTGGATCTGCGGGGTGAGTTCATGGGCGGCGAGATGCAGGAGGGTATCCTGTCCGTGGACGAGACCGGCGCCCTGTATGTCAGCTGCGAGGTGGATTCCGACCTGGTGGACGGTTCTATCAGCCTGCTGGCGAACCTGCGCCATCTGGACGACGAGAACTGGACGGACGAGGATTACATTCCCATGCCCGAAAGCGCGGTGGAGTACTATCGCGGCAAGACCTTTATGGAGATCGCCAATACCTATCAGATCGACACCAGTCTGATCCCCGATGACGGCAGCGGCGATGCCGTCTCTGTTCCCCCGGCTGGCGGCAGCGACAACGGCGGCCTGCCGGAGAACTATCCCTTTGAACGGACTACCACCAACTGTCAGGGTGAGTACGGCAAGTCTAATCCCGACGCCACCGGCCGGGCGGATCTGCCCACCATGCAGAAGGTGCGTCAGGAGCTGTGGGATATGGGCTCCTCCAAGTCCTCGAAATTGACCTATGACGACATCAAGGCCATGCTGGGCGGCGAGGATGGCATTCCCCATACCGGCATGGATGAGAGGAGCTGGAACAGTGAAAAGCACGCCTACGGCTGGTTCAACGGCGAGGGTGACTACTATGTGCTGTACTTCGTGGTGCGTGACGGCGACGAGTACTACACGGCCGCTACCTTCTCCAGCAGTGTGAGAGGCGACGGCTGACGAACGGTACGGAAATTAGAGAAAGGAAGGCAGAGATATGCAAGTAACGTTGAACGCGCTGCCCGCTTCGCTGGCAGAATTCCGAAACCTGTCCCTGAACACCCCGGACGAGGTGGTGGCGGGCTTCCTGTGTGCATTGAACCTGTATGTAAAAAATCCCAATGAAGGTGTGGAGGCTATGAACATCCTGCGAGGCCCCCGACCCATGACTCCCTATGACAGCCAGTTCCTGCGGGATCGTCTGCGTGGCAAGGAGTATCTGCCGCTGACGTACTTCGCCGGGGCTACCCCCCAGAACAGCTACGTTCCCACGCAGCCCTATGTGCTGAACGTACTTCCAGATCCCCGTCCGCAGGACATTGAACCGGGCTATCTGCGGGTATTTATCGCCACGCCCGGCGCGGACTCCCCCCGGCCTATCAAGCTGCGGCAAAAGCCCTCCACCGGCGAATGGTTCCTGTGGGAGTATTCCAGTCCTCTCAGCGGCATCCGTATTCCGGTCGCTCAGGATCCCTGGGCTTAAAGCCATGAAGCGGCGATGGATCGCGCTGGCGCTGCTTCTGGCGCTGGCGGTGGGCCTGACGGCCTGTCAGGTGGAGTTTATCCCCCACGGGCAGCCGGAGAACAACGGCGGCACCACCACTGTAACGGACGTACCGCCCCTGAATGGCGGCGACACCGACCCGGTGGACGGGCTTGACCCGGTGGGCGGCGATGAGGAGCCTTCCGTCGGCAACACGGACTACACCATGGAAAAGTACCGGCGGTATCTGAGTGGCCAGTGGATCGCCGTCGAGGGCGAGGTCGAGGGCGACCGGTACAAGATGGAAGAAGTAGGAATGACCGTGACGCTGGAATTTCAGGAGGCTGACGGCGTGACCGAGGACGGGCGCGGTACATGGAGCATGGGCGCATGGTACGAATATACCAACAAATATGGCGACCACGAAAAGCTGGACGGGCTGAGCGTGAAGTTCCTCGAGGGCCCCATGTACTACGGCTGCGGTAATGACGAGTGGTACGCGGAGCTGGTCGGCGGCCCGGAGAACGTAGAGTACACCGTGACCGTGATCGACAACAACTATCTGGAGATGCACCGCCATGTGGAGGATTCGTATGTGGTATGGGTCGTCTATTGCGAGCGGTCGGACGGCCGGTGGATCGATGATTAACAACGGTATTCCATTATAGGCAGAAATAAATACAAAGAAAAGGAGAATACATAACTATGGGACTGATTAAAGCGGCATTGGGCAGCGCGGGCGGCGTACTGGCTGACCAGTGGAAAGAGTACTTTTATTGCGAGTCACTGCCTGAGAACGTCATGGCTGTTAAGGGTCAGAAGCGCACCTCCGGCCGCAGCAGCAACACCAAGGGCAGCGACAATATCATCTCCAACGGCAGCGTCATCGCCGTGGCCGATGGTCAGTGCATGATGATCGTGGATCAGGGCCGCATCGTGGAGGTCTGCGCCGTGCCCGGCGAGTTTACCTACGATATGTCCACCGAACCCTCTCTGTTTACCGGTGAGTTTAAGGAGAGCGTCCGTGCTGTTATCGACAGCATGACCACCCGCTTCACCTTCGGTGGTGAGGCTCCCAAGGATCAGCGTGTCTATTACTTCAACACCAAGGAATTGATCGGAAACAAGTATGGCACTGCCAATCCCGTGCCCTTCCGCGTGGTGGATCAGCGGGCCGGTATCGACATTGATGTGGGCATCCGCTGCTTCGGCGAGTACAGCTATCACATCTGCAATCCCGCCCTGTTCTACACCAATGTGTGCGGCAACGTGGCGGAGGCATATACCCGCGACAAGCTGGACAGCCAGCTGAAAACCGAGCTGCTGACGGCGCTGCAGCCCGCCTTCGCCAAGATCGGCGAAAACGGCATCCGCTACTCCCAGCTGCCCGGCCACACCATGGAGCTGGCCGACGCCCTGAATGAGGTTCTCAGCAAGAAGTGGCGCGACCTGCGGGGTATCGAGATCGTTTCCTTCGGCGTATCCAGTGTGACGGCCGACGAGGAAGACGAGAAGATGCTCAAGGAGCTGCAGCGGAACGCGGCCTTCATGGATCCCACCCGCGCTGCCGCCCATCTGGTGGGCAGTCAGGGCGACGCCATGAAGATGGCGGCTTCCAACACGGCTGCCGGCCCTGCCATGGCCTTTATGGGCATGGGAATGGCCGGTCAGGCCGGCGGCATGAACGCCCAGAACCTGTTCGCCATGGGTCAGCAGCAGGCCGCCCAGCAGCCTGTACAGCAGACCGCTCCCGCCGGCTGGACCTGCTCCTGCGGCCACGGCGGCAACACCGGCAAGTTCTGCGCCGAGTGCGGCCAGCCCAAGCCCGCCCCCGTCGGCGAGTGGAAGTGCGCCTGCGGCGCGGTGAACACCGGCAAATTCTGCGCTGAATGCGGCCAGCCCAAGCCTGCCAGCGACGAGTGGACGTGTGCGTGTGGAACGGCCAACAAGGGCAAGTTCTGCGCCAACTGCGGCCAGCCTCGCCCCTGATCGGGATGAAGAGGAAGCTTCTTTGGATATTCCTGATCGGTGCGGTAGTAGGTATTGCTATGTCGGGGCTTTATAAACACTTTGTGACCGACCGGATATTGGATGGTGACGGTATGGTGAACGAGTTTGCAAACGCCTTTCGGGATGGTGACACGCTGAAAAGCATACGCTGGTCTCAGAGTGCTTCGTGCTACGACGACTGTTTCCGCTTTGATTTGGAGGAGACAGACGGTGCGTATACCATCTCCGGGTGGTGCATCGACACCGAGGGCAGCCGAGAAAGGGTCGAGCGGATAGACGCGCCCCTGACGTCGGAGCAATGGGCTGAGGTGGAGACGTGCCTTCGGGAAAACTGGCATCAACCGCCCAGAGCCTTGCCAGAGGGGGTGTCTGTCCTTGACGGGACGGAGAGCTACCTCTACATCACCAGCCAGAGAGAGGACGAGATTCTCACGGCAGAATACAACGGTGAGTATGAGGACGTCCTGAGGACGCTCCTGCGGGAGCTCCTTATAGGTACCTCCGAGGAATATGCTCCGGCAGAGGAAGAGTAAGCACACCGTACCCAGCCGCCCCAGCAGCCTCAGGCGTAGGTGAGCCATTCTCCCGATTTCTACCCATTATGCGGCGTGAAGCGCGGTGGCAAAAGATTCTGTCCGGATTGGGGAACACCCCTGTGACAACAAATCACCATCAGTCGGCAGGCACACTGCCAGCCGGCGATGTCGTTAGGAAAGGAGAAAGCAATGTACGATTATTCCGATTATTACGATTACAGCAGTACCCCGACCTTTAACCCGCTGCCCACCATTATCTCGCTTGTCCTGTGCGTGTTCGTTCTGGTGTGTATGTGGATCATCTTCCGGAAGGCCGGTAAGCCCGGCTGGGCGGCCATTGTTCCCTTCTACAATCTCTATGTGCTGTTTGATATCACTTGGGGCAGCGGTATGCGCTTCCTGCTGATGCTGATCCCCCTCTATAACATCATTCTGGGTATCCAGACACAGATTCGGCTGGCCAAGGCATTCGGCAAGGGCGGTGGCTTTGCGGCGGGACTGATTTTCCTGCCCTATGTTTTCCTGCCCCTGCTGGCTTTCGGCAAAGGAACGTATCAGGGCGTTCCTATCAAGGCAGCCCCTTATCAGAACAATCCCTACCAGAACAACCCCTATCAGCAGGGCGGCTATTCCCAGCAGCCTCATCAGCCCTATCAGAATCCCTATTCCCAGCAGCCCCAGCAGGTTCCCTATGGCACTGCGTCTCAGCAGGGCTACCAGCAGCCGCAGTATAACGTGCCCCAACAGGGCTATCAGCAGCCCCAGCAGCCCCAGCAGTATACGGCGCCCCAGCAGCCCCAGCAGTCTCAGTACGCTGCGCCTCCCCAGCAGCCCCAGCAGCCGGAGACGGAGACCCGCGCTTCCACTTTTTGCTCCAACTGCGGCGCGAAGAGCAACGGTGAGAAATTCTGCCAGAACTGCGGTGCGCCTTTGCGCTGATCCCTCCTGCCATAGTTGGACGGAATAACAAATGACGATGCAAAAAGAAAGGAAACTGATTATGAAAAAATCGATTGCTCTTGTATTGGCCGTGTTGATGATGCTGTCCCTCGCTGCTTGCGGCGGCGGTGGCGGCAGCAGCGATAAGGGCGGCGCTCTGCCCGGCATTGATATGAAATCCACGGATACACAGACCGTGACCTCTGACAGAGCAACGCTGGAAGTGCTGAACGAGACATTCTTCACCTATCTGGGTGGCCTGAACTACTTCACCGAAGGTGATGCGCAGTCGAAGCTGACCTATGCGGAACTGAAGGAGCATATCGGTGTGGATTGCTCTGAGTACCAGTATGATGAGGAGTACCAGCGCGGTGTATACACCTGGTACGCTGACGAGGATGACGCATGCTGCCTATCCTTGTTCTTTGGTGACAACGGCAAGCTGATCGCTGCCGGCGCGTATAACCTCAGCCTTTGATTGAACCTGACTGACCATATTATCTGAACGCCATTTTCCACGGGAGCGGCCAAAGCCGCTCCCGTAGCGGAAAGGAGAAAGTAATGGCATCCCAAATTACCAACTATAAATGCCCGGCATGTACCGGCCCCCTGCATTTTGTGGGGGCATCCGGTATGCTGGAATGCGATTTCTGCGGCGCGAAATATGACGTGGCGCAGATCGAAGCTCTGTACGCGGAGAAAGAGGCCAAGGCTGTGGCCGCCACGGAGCAGGCCAACGCCAAGGCGGAACAGAACCGCCAGAAAATAGCGGAGATGGAGTCGCAGGGCTGGGATACCTCCAGCCTCAGCAGTGACTGGGGCACGGAGGCCGACGGCATGAAGGCCTATTCCTGCCCCAGCTGCGGCGCGGAGCTGATCTGCGACGCCTCCACCGCTGCCACCTCCTGCCCCTACTGCGGCAATCCCACCGTGGTACCGGGCCAGTTCAGCGGTGCGCTGAAGCCGGACTTCGTAATCCCCTTCAAGCTCAGCAAGGAGGATGCGGTGGCCGCCCTGAAGAACCACTATAAGGGCAAGCCCCTGCTGCCCAAGGCCTTTACCAACGGCAATCATATCGAGGAGGTCAAAGGCGTGTACGTCCCCTTCTGGATGTTTGACGGACAGGCGGAGGGTACTGTGGACTACGAGGGCCATATTACCCACGTCTACGAAAGCGGCGACTATGAGATCACCGAGGTGGAGCACTACGACGTGCGCCGCGGCGGCTCCATTGCCTTCGAGAAGGTGCCGGTGGACGCATCCAGCAAGATGCCGGATGACCACATGGACTCCATCGAGCCCTACAACTACAAAGACATACGGGCGTTCTCCACGGCGTATCTGCCGGGCTTTCTGGCGGACAAGTACGACGTGACCGTGGAGCAGAGTCAGGAGCGGGCGGACGGACGCTGTGCTGCCTCGCTGGAGGGTGCGCTGCGCCGCACCACCACGCAGTACGACACCTGCATCACCAAGGGCAAGGATATCCGGCTACGCCGCGGTAAGGTGCACTATGCACTGCTGCCGGTTTGGATGCTGCACACCAAATGGAACGACAAAGATTTTCTCTTTGCCATGAACGGACAAACCGGCAAGCTGGTGGGTGACCTGCCTACGGACATGGGCAAGTTCTGGGCCATCTTCGCCGCCATCACCGTACCGGTAAGTGCCATTGCGGCGGCGATACTGATGCTGATGTAAGGAGGGCGGCTGAGATGAAAAAAAGAATTCTGACATATCTGCTGGCCCTGCTGGCAGTGCTGACGATGCTGGTTCCCACATGGGCGGAGCAGACTGAGGATGACCTCTTCATTTATGACACGGTGGGCCTGCTGGACGAGGACGAGTGGTTGGAGCTGGAGATGATGGCCGATGAGATCTCATGGCGGTATAACTGCGCTGTGTACATTGTCACTGTGGAAGACTACGAGGAATACGGCAGCAATCCCTACGATGCGGCGGCCAATATCTATAACGGAAATGACTTTGGTATCGGAGAGGGTCGGGACGGCATTCTGCTTTTACAAAGCACATGGGCCAGAGACTACGGCCTGTACATCCGGGACGGCTATGCCAATAGCATGGTGGGTAAATACGCCCGGACGTTGCTGGAGGACGCCTTCCTAGATAACTTTGCCGATGACGACTATCGAGGCGGCTATGAGGATTACCTGTCCACCTGCGCCGACTTCTTTGAGCGGGCCGCGCAGGGACATCCTGTCCGTAAGCCGCTGATCAAGGTGCTGCCTATGGCGCTGGGCATCGGATTGGGTCTGGCGCTGCTGGTGTGCCTGTTCTTGAAGAGCAAAATGAAGTCCGTCCGTCAGGGCGCGGAGGCGGACGCCTATGTGACCGCCGAGGGTCTGAATCTGACGGAGCAGTATGACCACTATACACACACCACTAAGACCCGCCGAAAGATCTCTAAGGACAGCGACAGCGGCAGCACCAGCCACTCCGGTGGAGGAGGTTCCGGCTCCAGCGGTAAGTACTAGTACTACGCAACGGAAGGAGGAGGCGATGAAAAAGGACCTCATTCTCTGTCTGCTGCTGGCTCTGGCGATGATGGTATCGCTGACAGCATGTCAGGTAGAAATTCCCGGCATTGGAACCGTGAATATCAACGACGGCAGCACAGGCGGCAATGCGGGCGGCGGTAATACGATCCATACGGGAAGCGACAATGATGAATCCCTTGCCTTGCTGCGGAAGAGCATGGCAGAGGTGCCGGACTATATCTTCGCGGCGGCCTATATCAGCAGCGCGGCAGGCGGCCCGGACGATTTTGAGCTTCCGATACAGGAATGGGTGAGTAAGGCGGCGCCGGAGCTGTGCGCCCAGTATCCCTTCGTTCGGAATATTCCCCGTGAGCGGGTGGTGGGCAGCGGCGGCAGCTTGTTCTGCGTGGTGCCCCGTGACCCCAGCGCATCTGTGGTGGTGAACCGCATCCAATGGAATGAGAAGGCCGGTGGCTACGATAACGTCGAGGTACTCTACCGCAGCGAGAGCGGCGAGCCGTTTCTGGTGTTTGCCTGTACCGACATGGGGGAGGCTGCCGATCCCGACACCGAGGTGATCGTGACCAACAGCGGAGAAGAGCCCCTGAAATGGTATCCCTACTACGGTATGGTGGCGCTGCCCTATTCCCCTGAGGACGGCCGTGAGCTGGGTTACGACTTTACCGTTTACACCGGAAACGACAGCATGGATGGCGGCGATGTGGGCGACGATGGCATGTGGACGGCTCCTACGGCGGAGCAGCTGGCCGGACACATCTGGACGTGGCAGGGTACTCTTGCGGAGCAGCCCGCCATGGCCACCATGTCCCTGACACAGGGCAGCGGCACGGAGCCGGGACAGATCACCTTCACATGGTGGTATACCAAGGACTACGGCGATCCGCAGGAGGTCTATGAGGGCAGCTGGTTCCTGACGGACGGCGGAGCGCAGATGGAGCTGACCATGACCCGCAGCGGCGGCCGGCAGTATACAAAGGGCGAGGCGCCCACCACGGTGGAGGGCGCGTTCCGTATTCAGGTGCCTGAGGCTTTTGATATTGTCCCGGTCCTGAATATTTCTGAGGGTGCAAAGGGTGAACGGCTTCCCATTCAGCAGATACCCAATGAACTGCTCATGTTCAACCCCTCTCAGGGGTAAATAACAAGAAAAAACGGAAAGGAGGCACCCATGCGTAATAATCGGAAGAACCTGACCAGACTGCTTGTGGCGGCGCTGCTGGCCTTGGCCATGACGCTGTCGCTGACAGGGTGTCAGGTGGAGATACCCGGCATGGGAACTATCAATATCAGTGACGGAACGACCACCGGCGGAACAGGCGGCAACACAGGCGGCGGCACGAACGGCGGCGATATAGGCGGCGAGCCGGGGGCCTATGACGACTCTCTGGATCTGCTGCGGCAGCTGCTGGACGAGCGTCAGCAGGACGAGCGTTTCGCGGTGGCCTACATCGGCGATATCGACGGCAAGCTGAGTGATCTGGCGGTTCCCCTGCGGGACTGGATGAACGATACGGCGCCGGAGCTGTGCGCCCAGTATACATTTATTCGGAGCATCCCGCAGGAGCGGGTGGTGGACGACAGCGGAAGCCTGTTCTGCGTGGTGCCCCATGACCCCACCGCCACCGTGGCGGTGAACCGCGTCCGGTGGAACGAGGCGAAGGGCGATTACGAGACCGTTGAGGTGCTCTACCGCAGCGAAAGCGGCGAGCCGATCCTACTGTTCGTCTCCAACGATCTGGGGTCTGTCCCCACCGATACCACGGAGCTGCTTTTGACCGACAGCCATTCCGATACTCTGAGCTGGTATCCCATCCCCGGAATGGTGGCGCTGCCCTATGACTATGAGAACGACCGGAAGCTGGCCTATGACTTCACCAACTGCGGCGGAAGCATCGTTGGCGGCGGCGAGATCGGCTGGACCTGCCCCAGCGGCTCCCAGCTGACGCAGGAGGTATGGGCGTGGCAGGGGAATACGGATAAGCCCGCTCTGGCCACCTTGGAGCTGCACGCCAACAGCAGTCAGGAGGACTATTGGGGCTCGGCCACCTTTACATGGTGGTACGAGAGTGACTTCGTTACACCGGAGGAGGTCTATGAGGGCGAATGGGGGCTGACCGCCAACGGGGAATACTCCGGCGTACTGATGCTGGATATGACCCGCACCGGCGGCAAGAGATACACGCCCGGCGAGACGGAACGGCTCATCCACGATGGCTTTATCGTTCAGGTACCCATGGGCTTTGAGGACTTTACCTATCTGGCCATCGACAAGGGACAGCACGGCTCCTATCTGCCCATTCAGATAGAGCCGGACACGGTACTTTATTTCTATCCCCAGTGGGAGTGATGCGCGTGTGTGAACGCGGAAAGGAGACGACGCCATGCGTAAATGCTGGAAAGGGCTGGCGGTGATCCTTGGGATCGCGCTGGTGGCCTTGGCTTTGTTCACTTGGCGCGGAGCGCGCCGGAAAAATAACGACGAATAATGGAGGTAAAACACATGAAAAGAAGCAGAAAAACCTTATTCGCCCTGCTGTTGGCCTTGGTCATGACACTGGGTCTGACCGCCACCGCATGGGCATCGGAGGGAGTACCCACCGACACCAAAAAGTTCGAAAAGGAGCTTTCCATTACGAAAGTGGTGGAGAAAACGGGCAATGTAGCGCCTCCCGCGGAAACCTTCACATTTGTGCTGGAGGATGATGAGAAGGAGGTAAAGCATGACCTTGCCTACTATGGCATCCAGTTGCTGGATGACCTGACGATATCCACCGCTGCTGGTACTGGCACTTTTGAAAAAACCTTTAAACTTGAGCTTCCGGCGTCTGACTTTGAAAGGTACAACTGGACTCCCGCCAGTGATGTGGGAAGTAATGATGTTGCCAGATACTACAAGTCCTTCCTTCTGACAGAGCAGACAGACGGCAAGGCGGGATGGCAGTATTCTACCAAGAAATACGCAGTGACCTTCACATATCGCACCGGAAATCAAACAATGAGTATTGATATTCATACGCCCGGCGATGATAGCAGTTCACTAGCTGAATTCAAGAATACCTATACCGGCACTACGGTTGCGATCCCCTTCACCAAGACGGTGAAGCTGGGCGGCAACACCGCTCCCGGCAAGACGGACTTTACGCTGGAGATTTTCGATATTGGATACGGCAATACAGCTAACTACGAGGACGTAACATACACGGCTGCCGTCACCACCAACGGTGCGGGCAGCTATAACGGCGAGCTGGTCATCAGCGGCCCGGCGGAGCAGATTGATGCGTTTGTCTGCGAGGGCTTCTATGTCCGTGAGGTGAAAAATAACCTTTCGGGATGGACATATTCCAACGCGGTGTGGTTTGTGAGCCACGAAGGGAAAATCTTTCCCGCCAAGATGGAGAAAACAGACAATGGGGAATTTTATAATATGATTAACAACGCCGATGCGGTAGGTAATATGACCTTTGAGAACATTTATACCCGCAACACCTCCTATACTACCCCCGATGAGAAGCCGATCTCCTCTCCCAAGACCTTTGACGCCGGTGTGGCGCTGTACGGCGTAAGCGCCCTGCTGTCGCTGACCGGAACCGCGCTGGTCATCAAGCGCAAGAACGGCTGATTGACCGCTACGCATTTCCTTTGAGATCAAGCTGCAAACACCTCATCTAAAATAGCCATAAGGCGGCGGACATCACCTGTCCGCCGCCTTATGGCGCGTATCCCTCCTTGCGGGGAAATCTCCGTTTGTCAGTAAGCGTCAAATGAATGCAAAAATGGACCGCACTCACTGAGTCGGTCCATT
>CAVHYW010000062.1:0-12342 GCA_963640475.1 bacterium
TGCACAGATACCGGGATACCGACTATTACATCTGTCCTCGCTGCAATACCACTATTGAAAATGCTCTGTACATGAGCAGATAAGATGCGCCGAGAATTATTCTGCCCAAAAGAAGCATGGTGATCCGCATACCGCCCAATTCCCGGAGTTTCTGAAAAGAGCCCTCTTTGCCATAAGCCAGAAGACACAAACACACGGCAACGACGAACATTCTGATGGCTGTCGTCACCGTAGTATCCACCGCCGCTGTATCCAACTTTGCCAAAATGTTTGACACGGCTTGCAAAGCAGGCGACACGATTCCCCACAGAAGCCAACGGTTTTCATGATCCAGCAGCTTGGACAGGCGGCAAATGTCCCCCATAAGGGCAGTGCCAGCCAGAATAAGTACACACCCCAGCATCATGACGATAGTAATATTTTCCTGAAGAAATATGGCGGCCAACAACATGGTAATAATAATACCGCTTTTATCCAAAACCATCAGAAAGCTTACATTCGCCTTTTTCATGGCGGCAAAGTAGGCGACCCACGAGCCAGCCTGTACCAGTCCGGAGACAGCCGCCAGCCACCAGCTTCGCGCGGGAACGGATAAGAACTGCACCAGACCGCCTTTCAGCAGCGCTGCCAGCAAAACTGTCACGAACAGCGCGAGCAGGTGGAGCGCGCTTATCTGGATGATATTATTCCCGCAGGCTCCTTTCTCCTGGAAGATCACGGCAACGCCGGAGGTCACGGCGGCCAAAAACGCTAAAGCGATCCACATATTTTCCCCTTTCTTTTATAACGGAAAAGCATCGGCCTTGCAGCCGATGCTTTTCCTGTATGAGGCGGCACTTGTTTTCGTTTGCAGGAAAACGGAAGTCACAGAATAACACGTTTGCCGGATTTCAGAACACAGGCAGGCTCCCGGTTCATCAGGGAAATATCCGCCACGGGGTCACCATCCACCACGATCAGGTCGGCCAGCTTTCCCACCTTAACGGTGCCCTTGCGGTCGTCCTGCCGGACGATCTTCGCGCTGTTGATGGTCGCCTGTTTCAGCAGTTCCCCGTTGCTCAGCCCCATGTGCGCTCTGGCAATGAACTCTCGGCCGGGCATCTCCAAAAACTCCTGCATGGTCTGATCCGTACCCCAGCCAACCAGTACACCGGCCTGAGAGGCTTTCCTGATCCCGTCTTTGGCAGCCACAAACGCGGCATGGCACTGAACGCTGATCTCGTTATCCCTATCCCGCTGGGGATCGAAGCTGAGATATCGCTCATACATGCAGGCAAAGGTAGGTACCAAAGCGCTCTGCCGCTGCTGATGCAGGATCATATCAATACATTCCTCGTCAATATAGGTGGCATGCTCGATCGTATAGATGCCATTGCGGATGCACTGCTTGATGCCCTCAAGTCCGTGGCAGTGGGCGGCCACATAGGTGCCGCAGAACGCTGCCGCATCACTGACGGCCCGCAGCTCCTCCGGTGTGGCTATCAGCTCACCCGGCTCACCGCCCAGGTTGGCGACCGATCCGGTGGCCATGTATTTGATGAAGTCCGCGCCATGGCAGATATCCTTTCGCACGGCATGCATCAGATCTCTCGGGTCGTCGATCTCGTCATAGATGTTGGAGAACGTGCCGTTGCCCTTGGCGGTAGGCGTCAGAATCATTCCGCAACTGATCACGTCCGGGCCGGGAATCACTTCATCCCGGATGGCATCCCGGACGGCGATGTTCACATAGCTGGGGCCGCCGCAGTCGCGGACAGTGGTATAGCCGTATTTCAGATAGTTTTTGGCAAAGCGGATACAGTCCACCAGAGAGGCGTTGCTGTCCTTCATCAGCAGGCCGTAAAAGTCTGCATGGACCAGCATCAGGTGGGCATGCAGATCGAAAAGCCCCGGAAGAACGGTTTTGCCGGCCACGTCAAGGATATCTCCCTCGGCAGGCAGCGTGCCGCAGGGCTCGATGGCGGCGATCTTCCCGTTTTCTACAAGAAGATCGGCACTTGTTCCGCTGTAGCCTTCGGTCAGTTCGGGCACCAGGCGGCAGTTTTTCAAAAGCATGGTCGTTTCCTCCGTTCCGCTTATTTTGCCGACGCGATAAATTCGCGGATATCCCCGCATACCTGGCTGGCCGCGTCACCGCCCACATAAGCAGCATGGCCGGTGTCATATACCCGGAAGGTCACACGATCCATAGGCAGGGCGTACCGGCCAAGGAAGTAGGGCACAAAATCAAAGGTGGATTGCAGGTCATAATAGCCCGCCACAAAGAAGAAGCGCAGCTTCCTGTTCCGCGCCATAAGTTCCGCAGGCATGGTGAGCGTGTCCTTTTTCAAGGTGTCATAGTCCCAATTCATGGCGATCTGAAGCATGTTGTCGATCTCACCCCGGCCCTCCGGCTCGGCAATGTCCTCCTTCGTATAGCGGACAATGGCATCGGAGATGGCGGTATCCGCAAAGGCGATGAAGGGTTCGCTGAAAATCGCCTGGTTCCACTCCTCCTCGGTCATCTCCTCCGCCAGAGGGCGGGTCATGCGGGAGTCGTAGGCGCTGACCAACCGGCCGGGCATCATCTTGGTGAGATAGGTCATCTCATCGAACCGCAAGCCGCCCCGGCGCAGGAGATCTTTGTCCAGGCCGGTGTAGTAGTGCAGCTTTTCCAGCGTCTGCCGGAATTCCGCCTCAGGCAGGCGGCTGCCCATCAGCAGAGCATGGGCGTATTCGCCGTAGGCAAAGTCCATGGCCTCCTTGACGAACTGACGTTGCGGCATCTCCTTCCGGTGCCGGTGATACCAGCAGCAGGCCGCGTTGCCGCCCAGACGGCGCACATTGGGTTCCACCAGCATGGTCGTGGGTGAGCCCACATTGAAGGCTGTCCCGATACTGACGATACCCTCCAGCTCCACCAGATCCGTCAATGCGTCCGCCACGGCAAGGCTGCGGATGGTGCCATAGCTCTCGCCCAGCAGATAGACCGGAGCGCGTTCACGGCCGTACTTCTTCAGCCACGCCTGAATAAACTGACCGACCGCCGCCGCGTCACCCGCAGTGTTGAAATACTTCGCCTCGGCTCCCTTCTTCACGAAGGTATATTTGGTGCCCGGCGGGTTGATCATCACCAGATCACAGCAGTCCAGAAGGAAATTCTGGTTCTCGCCATATTGGACGGTATTGCCGTCCTTGCCGGGATGATGGGGGAAGATCACCTGCTTCGGGCCCAGCAGGCCCATGTGAGCCCAACTGCTACTGGCACCAGGGCCGCCGTTATAGCAGAACATGACCGGCCTGTCCGGTGCCTCAGGCTGTGCGATATAGGAGTAGCTGTAAAGGGACGCCTCGGGCTGTCCCGCGTCATTATAAAACAGGTGATCCTCAATCACCGTTCTAAAGGAAATTCCGGACAGCGTATGAGTGCTTTTTTTCTCAAAATGGAAGGGCTGATATGTTTGCATTATCGTTCTCCTTACTATTGTTTCATTGTAGTCGGGCTCAGTTGACGGCCTGACGGCCCACTTTCGGGATATCCGCAGTCTGGATACCAGCGCAGACGCCTTCAACCCGAACTCGGTAAGCGGTGTATATGTCTTCCGTAGGCAGCGCAGCTGTCCAAGCAAAGACTTCACCGCCTTCAATCATAGGCATCCGCTCTCGGTGCAAAACTGTCTCGCTACCGTTTTTGATGCCCAGCAATGTGATCATGCCGGTATCACCGGCACCTAGCAACGGAGCCTTATAGGTCTTGGTTGAAGGAAATACACCGGTGTTTCTCAAAGTTGCGGTGATCTGACCGCTATCCCGTGTCGCGCCCTGCAGCCTTACGTATCCTGCAGCTCGGAAGTTCAGTACGTTGAATCGGAAAGCATCCTTGCACTCCGTTTCCACATAGCGTCCTGGGAGGTTCCACTTGATGAATTTCTCGTCCCAGCCGCCCAGCTCTACGTCGCCCAACTGGGGGTGCCGGAAGGGGTGCCAATTCATAAAGCCCGCACCGTCGTTCTCCTCCTGATCCCAACGCAGCAGTGCCTGCTGTCGGGCCACCACCTCCGCTTCTTCGCAAAGATCATCAATGCATTCAAGGGGGTGTCGGGCATCCACGGCGCCGAACATTTTGCCGTAGTATCCAATCTCGTGACACCAGGCGGGGATCCCCAGCACAAAGTAGAGCCATGTAGTATAGGAGCCCCGGGCCATGCCCTTGACCTCCGGCGGAAAGATGTTGGCGGAGATATAGCCGCTGATTGCGGTGCCCTGTGCACCCAGCTCGTCAAAAAGCCGTTTGTCACGCCGGTCAAAGTCATGATCCTGACAGAATTCCATGGGGGAAATATAGCCACCCATGTAGGAGTGCATATCAATCGCCATGGTAATCTCTGGATGGGCCAGCACAAACTGCGCCAGCGCCCGCGTCTCACAATCCATCAAAGGGTACTTTCCGGCACAGGGCCGCAGATTATAGCCGATGATATCCTTGACCCAATCGTAAGGAAAAGTACGGTTGGGATCAATATCATAAGGGGAACGTGCCTGCCTGATAGAGCCGTCTACAGGGCCACGGACATAGCCCTCGTCAACAACGTCATAGAACGAGACACCTTCCGGGCGCTCCATGCCGGGCCAGACCCGCATCATGAGGCGGTCATCCGATTTGCATTTATACCACTCGCCCTCGGGGTTGGGGATACGGAGCTTACGGATTACGCTGTCGCCGTCCACATCCTCCGGTACGACGCCGTCTTCCTCTGGATATGCCGGCTGCAATGAGCCGCGGAAGAACTGCGGCGTGGTCAGGTTGGCCTCGGCCCCGTCCACGTTGATCCGCGGGATACAGTAGACCGTTTTGCTTTGCAGCAGCTCACGCAGCTCCGGATCGGTCTTTCCATCGGTCAGCAGACGATGGATAAAATACAGCACAGCACAGGAACCAATGATCTCAATGCTGTGCAGATTACCGCTGAGCAGCACAGCAGGCTTTTTCCCGCTCCCTAGGGTCAGGGTCACCAGCGGGATCTCGCGGCCCTGATAGGAGGTACCGATGGAGGAAAGGGCCATCATTTCCGGGTACGTCTGCGCCCAGTCCTGAAGAAGCGCCATCATCTCGTCATAGCGGTAGTACTTCTGCGCGTCGTAAGTCTTCATGACGTTTTCCTTTCTTACAGGTGGGCACGCCACCAGTTCAGTATCTCAGTGTAAAATACCTGCGCATCCCGAGCACTCAACTCGCCTACGCTGTGTCTAGCCTCCGGGAAGGATACGAAGCGTTTTTCCGCTGAGCCCAACGCCTTATAGTACGCCGGTGCGTAGTTGTAGGGACAGGTCGTGTCCTTTTCCCCGTGCATGACCAGCACCGGAATGGTCACTTGAGCGGCAATACGGTTCATCTCATTCTCGTCAATATCCAGCAGCGCTTTCATGGCCTCGCCACCCAGCAAAGCCCGCAGAACGCAGGCAGCCTTAAATTCCGTATGGTGGCCGATGAGCCAGGCCGACATAAAGCCGCCATAGCTGCCGCCCATTACCGCCAGACGGTGTGGCGCAATACCGGGTTGGACAGCCATCGCCTCGTGTATCAGCGACATAAGATCCTGCTCCGCGGTGCCGTCGAAGGCCAGGTGGATATCCGCGTAATCCGCGCCGTAGCCGGAGCTTCCGTGAGGATTGGCAAAGATCACATCATACCCTGCACCGGCCAAAAGCTGCTGCTCCAACGAAAAGCCTCCGCTGAAATAGCAGGAGGGGCCGCCGTGAATCAGCAGCACCGCTGGGCGGTCTTCGCCTGAACCAAAGATACCCCAGCCCGTTTCTGCACTGCCGTAATGCTGCAGGCATATCGTGGGATGGATCAGCCGCTGGTCGATCCATTCGTTTTCGTGGGATACTCGTGTGAGCATGCCCTCCGTTAGTGTATAGACTTCCATCGGCGTTTGCTGCGTGCAGGCCAATACGGAGATCCCGCCGTGGCTTGCCGTGATCCCGGCGATGCAGCGGTGATCCTCATACAGCCGCTCCCAGACGGCGGTATCGCCGGAAAGGACGATACGGTAGATCCCCGCCCGTTCCTGTTCAACGCCGATGGCCAGAAAGCGGTCATCGCCCTCCGCGCACAGATAGGTACTGCTGTTGGGCAGACTCTCGCCGTCGGCGTACAGGGGGACGACCTCCAGCGGTACGTCACCGGTATGACGCAGGGCGACGCTTCCGCTGCCGTCCGCCTTCAGGCAGAACAGGCGGTGCAGCTCATTGCCCGCCTCCATCGACATACCGTGGCAGAGCACCCGGCTGCCGTCCGCGGTGAAATACAGCGGATTCAGCTTTACCGGCAGGAACGCGTCCTGAGACAGGCAGACGCGCTGGCCGCTCTTGCGATGGAAGCAGTAGGGGTGAGCGCTGTCCTTCATGTCCACATACGCGATGGAACAGCCGTCAGGAGAGAAGGTCGGCTTCCGCATCCCGCCCTCCGATTGGAAGAGCATCTGCCAGCTGTCGCCTGCCGGGGTGTACACATACATCCGGGCAGGCGCTTCGCCGCAGGCCAGCGCCAGCGCCCTGCCGTCAGGCTGCCAGGTAAGATCGGTCACATCGCCGCGGGCCCCGACGGTACGGGTCTGCGCGGAGGGGATATCGTACAGTGTCAGGCATGTTTCCCCGCCGCGCCGCGTCAGATACGCCAGAGTATTCCGATCAGGCGACAGCCGCGGCTCGATGCAGTCCGCGTCCGGGAGGGAGAATCGGCGCTCCTGACCGTTTTTCAGCAGCACCACCGCGTGGCGGAAACACTGCCCCTCCCAGACGGCAGTCTCGTAAGCCAGTCCCCGGGCGGAATCGCCGCCGGTCAGGTGAATGGGATGGCGCAGCAGGAGGAAATCCTCCGGAGTCACAGGCGTTTTATTTGTCATTTCTTTCATCGTTTCGTATCCTCATCGGGAACAGCGCCCAGGCGTCAGCCGTCGTTTTCTGTATTATGCCGCTGGGCTGCTGCCGCGTCAATATCTTTATATGTCTGGATCTGCTTGTCGTATCTGATCAGCACCAGACCCAGCAGGCCGGAGATCACAAAGGCGACGGCAGGCATCAGGGTATTCTCATAGAAGAACAGATCCAGCACACTGCTCTCCTGGATCTCGGCACCGGCCACATAAGGTACCATGCCCAGCAGCCAGGCGGCAATGGGGGTGGCAATGGCCATGCCCACCTTGTAGGAAACGGAATAGCCGGAGACCAGCAGCGCCTCGGGAACGGGTTTGCCGGTCTTATGATGCATGTAGATATAGCTGTCGTAGATCACCAGCATCACAACGCTGGAGGACAGCGCCTGGCCGAAGGTGCCCACAAAGCATCCGCCATAGATGATCCATACATTTGCGTCGCCGGTAAGGAAACGGAATAGATACGCCGCGGCAGCGATCAGGGATCCGGCAAAGAGCAGCTTGACATTGCCGTACTTGCCCACCAGTTTGCCCAGGAGCAGGTACACCACCAGCGCGCCGGCGATGCCCACAAAGTTCATAATGGAATAGATGTTGATGTCGCCCAGGTTATACTGGGCATAGAACACGCCGGTGGAGCCGGCCACGGAGGCGGCCACCATGGTGCAGAAATACGCCAGCAGCACGATCAGCCAGGGCCAGTTGCTCAGGATCTCGGTAAGCTTTACCTTTTCAGCAGCTTCCGGCGCGGCGCCGGACACTGCGGCGGCGGGCTCATCCAGGGGCTCATAGCCCTTGGTGCAGGCATATACGATCAGGTAGTTGACGGCATACAGAACGCCGCAGACGATACCGAAAACGGCAAAGCCCTTTCGCATATCGCCGCTGCCGGCCATCAGCACAAAGGGGATGGCAAAGGAGCCCGCGAGCAGGTTGGCAATGACGCTGAAGTAGCCGCGGTAGCCGTTGATGGCGGCACGTTCGGCCGGATCCGCGGTAAGGCGGCTCATCAGGGTGTTCTGGGGGATCATCAGCGCCGTGCTGGCCATACCCTGCAGCGTATAGGTCACCGCCACCCAGACGATTTTGCCGGTGGCGCTCAGCTCCGGCATGATAAAGTTCAGCGCCAGGATCACGCCGCCGGGCACGGACATGTACTTGAGCCACATGCGGCACTTACCCTCTTTGGATCTGGTGCGATCCACCATCGCGCCCATCATGGGGTCGTTGATGAAGTCCCAGATCTTGGCGATCAGGATGATCATCGCCACCACATTTGAATCCATGCCCAGAATATCCGTATAGAAGTACAAGGAAAATCCGGCCGTTATGACCACCAGCAGGGCCTTTGCAAAGTCGCCGGACGCGAAGAGCCATTTTACCTTCATCGGTAATTTCTTTTGCGTGGTGTTCTCCATTGATTTTCTCCTTTTATGTCGGGGACAGGGCGTGTGCCCGGTTGTCCGTTTGTTTGTATGTTACTTTACCACCGGTTTTCCGCTTTTCCATACGGCAAAGGGCGGATGATACATGACATCCATGGTCTCATCGGGCCGTCCATCCACAAGTACCAGATCTGCGTCAAGGCCCGCCCTGATGCAGCCGACCCGATTCGCCCATCCGGCGATCTCCGCGTTGTACACGGTGGCCTGCTTCAGCACCTCAAGAGGTGCCATACCGGCATCCTCGGCCCGGAAGCGGAATTCCACGCCATTGTCGTACTGGGGGCTTCCGGGAGCGCTGTCCGTACCGAAACCGATCACGGCGCCGGCTTTATACGCCCGCTGGATGGCCCGGCACATACTCTCCTTCATAGGCTCCAGCCGCGCGAGCCAGAACCGCCGCTCCTCGGGATCGGTCTGGCTGACATAGGTGGCGGCCAGCGTGGGCACCAGGTAGCAGCCCTCCGTCGCCAGCAGCAGATCGGTGGTCTTATCGCTGATGTAGGTGGCATGCTCAATAGTGCGGACGCCGCATTCGACGCAGACTCTGACCGCCTCATCCGCATGGCAATGGGCCGCCACGTACAGGCCGTTGCTTTTTGCGGTATCCACTGCCGCCTGAATTTCACCGCGGGTCATGACCGGGTTCAGCGGAACGCCTGTGGGGTTATAGGCCGAGCCGGATGCGTAGATCTTGATGAAATCCGCACCATAGGCGGCCTCCTTCCGCACGCCTGTGGTGAAGCCCAGCTCTCCGTCTACCAGATAGCCCTCCTTCTGCGTGGCGCTGTTGGCCATCGTGTTGCCGCAGGAGATCAGATTCGGGCCTTCACACAAGCCCATGCGGATCATATTTCTTACATAGGTCGCCGCCCGGTCATAGCTGCCGCAGTCCCGGATGGTGGTAAATCCGTATTTCAGGTAACGCCGGGCCTGCGCCGCCGCGTCGATCAATAGCTGCATGGGTTCATTTTTTGAATCCTCTCCCACGCCGCCCAGCAGCGTGATGTGGGTATGCAGGTCGATCAACCCCGGAAGAAGCGTTTTTCCCGCGGCGTCAAACTCCGCCTCGCCGTCGGCAGGGCAGAGACCGGATGCCGATACCTCCGTGATCTTTCCACCGGTGATCCGGACACAGCCGTGATCCGCCCGGCAGCCGTCTGACAGCGCCGCGATCAGTCTAACATTTTTGATAAGCATGCTGCCACCTCTTTCTTACATTTTTTGCTTGCAGGGATGCTCAATCCTTCACCTTGACGATCATTTCCACCTCAAGGGGGATACGGAAGGGCAGCACATTGGTTCCTACAGCCGTTCTGGCGTGGCAGCCTCTGTCGCCCAGCACCGACACAAACAGATCGGAAGCGCCGTTGATGACCTTCGGCTGCTCATAGTAGTCAGGGGTGCTGTTGACAAAGCCCTGCACCTTGACGATCTGCTCCAGCTTATCCCAGTCGCCGCCCAGCTCCCGCTTGAGGACAGCCAGCAGGTTGATGCCGGCCAGACGGGCGGCCTGATAGCCCTCCTCGGTGGTCATGTTCTCACCCAACCGGCCAATCACGGTGGGTTTGCCGTTTTCAAAGGGCCCTGCACCGGAGAAAAACCAGAGGCTTCCAGCCTTCTGCACGCTGACATAGTTCGCCATAGGCTCCGGGCCTGCATCCAGAGTGATTCCCAGTTCTCTCAGCTTCTTTTCAATCTCGTTCATAGCGGTTGCCTTCCTTTCAGTGTTTATGGTCTGTATTTTGATGAATAACTGCAAAGAATCGGTCAATATCCTCCCGATTATTATAGACATGCAGGCCCACGCGGATCTCCCGCAAGCCCTGCGCGTCCGGCGCACCGACCCGTACAAAGACCTTGGCAGCTTTGAACGTCTCATCCGTTACGCGCACCCACGGCTCCAGCCGGAGGCAGAGAATCTGACTGCGGTTCTCAGGCGGAAAATCATATGCCAGATGTACGCCCTGCGTCTCGCTGACGCACTTTCTGAAGTTGTCCGCCAGTGTCAGCACATATCTCTCGATATTGGACAGTCCCAGCGCTGTATTATGGGTCGCCACCAGCCCCAGACCATAAATTCCGTCCGTGTGCTGGTGCCCGATCTCGAACCGCCCCGCGTCATTCCGGATGTCGATATACGCTTTACTCGTATTGAAGCGATCCGCATCGGACATCCAGCCGACACCCCAGTGCCTGATCATGCCGCGTACCTGCGGACTGACATAGGCGTATCCCGTTCCGCAGAAGTTCAACATCCACTTATAATCGTTGCCCACTAGGAAGTCGATGTGGGCGCGCCGGACATCCACATCAAGGACGCCCAGGGCCTGCACCGCATCCACAAATAGCAGTACACCGTGGGTGCTGCACCAATCGCCCAGTCGCTCCACATCGATCCGGTAACCGGTAGTACTCTCCACCAAATTCACCGCGATGGCTCTGGTATGGGCATCGCAAGCGGCGATCAGCATCTCCGGTGTCACAGCGCCGTTGACCGACGGGACAAATCGCACATCCAGTCCCTCGGCCTGCCGCTTCTGCCAGGCAAACCGTCCGCCGATCCAACCGTCCCGAACCGTTACAATGTTGTCCTCCGGCCCATAGTCGATGCCCTCTGTAACCAGCGTATACATCTGTGTGGAGCTCTGGCCAAAGGCGATATCCTCCGCGCGGCCATGAATCATCTCCGCCAGCGCCGCTTTGGTGCGCCGCATCATTTCCAGCGTGTCGACCGAGCCGTCTTCATACTGCCAGACGGAGTCTCCCCCGCGCAGGTAGCGGTCATCCATATACCGGCGCACACCGTCATATACAAAGTCTGACACCAAGCCGGTGCTGGCCGTTTCAAAATAAGCCCACTCCCGCGCTACCGGAAAGTGCTTCCGAAACCCGGCGGCCGCTTTGTCAAAGTCCGTCATCGTTTTTCTCACCTCTTACCCTCCGCCACAGCCCTCTGCTTGTCGGCGAAGATTCAATGCGTTGTCGCACTAAAGATATCAGTGATATCTTTAGTGCGCTTTAAGAATATCACTGATGATATCAGTTTGTCAATGGTTTTTGTTCAAAAAAATAAAGTAACTGCCCACCAAACCGTAATTTAGGCGGCGAAACAGTTACTTTTTACAAATATACACTGCACTTTCTGTGCATCATGACAAAGTCAAGCGGAAACCAGCGCGGTTTACAGGAAGCGGATGTCTTCGAGCAGGTATCTGACAGCCAGTTTTTCGTCCCGAGCTAGCATGGCATCCACAATGCGGTCAAAATTCTGGGTATCCGCCTTGCTCGTGATGTTGTAGGTAGACGCCTTGATGAGTAGCGGATACAGTGTTTCCACCAGAAAGCTGTTGTCTGCCAGCTTCGCCAGACCCATATGGAACCGGGTATTCACCGTTTCACCTGGGCGGTACTGCAATTCTTCCTTCTCCCGATAGAACCGCAGGGCGTTCAGTTCTTCCTCCGAGGCGGATGCAATAGCCTTACGCACGGCCAGAGTCTCCAGCACCTGACGGATTTCCTGGATCTTATTGATCTCCTCGGTGGTATACACGTTGATCATGTAGCCGCGCTTGGGATAGCTGACAAGAAAGCCCTCGCTTGCCAGAATGTGCATGGCCTCCTTTACCGGCGCCTTGCTGACGCCATACTGCGCGGCGATCTGCGCCTCACTGATAAAATCCCGGGGCGAATATACGCCCGTAACGATATCTCGTAGAATCGCGTCATAAATGGTATCTGATATCTTGCTTTTCATCATACATCTCCCCTGCCGGTCTATCCTGTGTTTTGTCCATTATAGCAGGAAAGGGCTGGTATGACAAGCGGTAATATCAGAGCCAGACGTTCTTTGCTGGCCAATACCTATTCGCGGGGCGGTTGCTTCCTGTATACTTTCTGTACGTCGCTCAGAAGTGCGTGTCATTACAGTCCAGCTAATAAAAAGCAAGAGGTTTTTGAAAAAAATTAGCTCTGCAAAAAAG
>CAVHYW010000063.1:0-11999 GCA_963640475.1 bacterium
TCCATATTGCCAGCCTCCTTACTCGATTGGCGTTGTGATACCATGAAAGGTAAATATGCAAGCAAGACGGTGACAAGTATACCGCAGAACACGGGAAAAGAGACGACAAATATGGGTTATACGAACAGTTCACTCGTGGCGTACACGAAGCTGAGTCCGAATCACTCCGGACAGCGCACCCACAGCATCGACCGCATCACGCCGCACTGCGTGGTGGGTCAGTGCAGTGTGGAAACGCTGGGCAACATCTTCGCGCCCACTTCCAAGCAGGCGAGCTGCAACTACGGCATCGGCGTGGATGGGCGCGTGGGTATGTATGTTGAGGAAAAGAATCGTTCATGGTGCTCTTCCAGCAGCGAGAACGACCAGAGGGCAGTCACCATTGAATGCGCTTCTGACGCTACCGCGCCGTATGCATTCAAGGATGTGGTTTATAACAAGCTCATTGAGCTTTGCGCCTACATCTGCAAGCGCAACGGCAAGAGCAAACTGGTGTGGCTCGGCGACAAGACCAAGACGCTCAACTACACGCCCGCATCCAATGAGATGGTATTGACCGTCCACCGGTGGTTTGCCAACAAGAGCTGCCCCGGCGACTGGATGTACACACGCATGGGAGGCCTTGCCTCTAAGGTCACGCAGAAGCTCTCAGGCGGCACCGTTGACACGGGTAAGACAGATACCACAGGTGACACTACGAGCGCGTCTAAGACGCTCTACAGGGTGCAGACAGGGGCTTTCTCGAAGAAAACAAATGCCGACACTTTTGCCGCGAAACTAAAGGCGGCGGGGTTTGCCACATACATTGTGCAGGTGGGCAATCTGTACAAGGTACAGGTCGGCGCGTTTGCACAGAAGGCAAATGCGGACAACATGATGGCGAAGCTCAAAGCCGCCGGTTATGACGCATTTATTACCACAAATTCCGGCACGGCTGTTCAGAGCGGCGCGGCTGAAAGCACCAAGAAGACGGCGGCTGAAATCGCCAAGGAGATTTATAACGGGACCTGTTCCGACTCCCGGTGGTCTTCCTGGGGCAACGGCGCGACCCGTGTGACACGGCTGAAGCAGGCCGGTTATGACCCGTCTGAGGTACAGGCGGAGGTCAATAAACTGTTTTAACACAGAAGTAATACGGAGGTATTAGCTATGGATTGGACGGAAGTTTTGAAGTACATTGCGGCAATCGCTTCCGGTCTGGCGGCTACCATCCCCCTCGTCATTCAGCTTGTTAAGTACATCAAGCAGGCTGTTAAGGAAAGGAACTGGGGCGTTGTGCTGGACAAGGTTATGAAGCTGATGGAGGCTGCTGAGTCCAAGTTCAAGGACGGGGCAGAACGAAAAGAGTGGGTGCTTGCGATGCTCAAGGCGAGTGCGGATGGTATCAACTACGACATTGATTATGACGCAATTGCCAATATGATTGACAGCCTGTGTGATATGAGCAAGGTCATCAATCCCTCCACTTCCGCTTCCGCAGAGACAAAGGATGCGAACAAAGGAGGCAATTAACACTATCGAGGAGGGTCTCGTATGACTGAACAAGAAAAGGTTACGCTGATTGAGACGGAGCAGCGGTCAAAATCCAACACGCACAGAATCGATAATATCGAGCTTGAGCTGAAGGAAATCAAGAACGACCAGAAGGCCATCTACAGTATCGCTACATCCGTGGAGGTCATTGCACAGCGTGTCAGCAACATTGAAACAAAGGTCGATGATACCAACAATAAGGTCGATGCGCAGACGAAGGCGTGGCAGGAGACCGAGCGCAAGTTGGCTGACAAGGTCAACGAAACCGAAAACAAACCGTACAAGCAAATCGCTACGAATGTGAACTCTATCAAGGTCGCGGTCATTACCTGTATTTGCACCTTGCTGGTGAGTGGCATTATTGGCGCGATTATTATGTTTGGGAAATAAATCCGAGGATATTTTGTGGGTGTAAAATATCAAAAAAAGCAGCCCCATCGGGCTGCTTTTCCCAAAGTGTGAACTGAATTGGTTGCTATATTCGGGTGGATAGCCTGAGCAACACCGTTCATCGACGGACGATGACACGACGCTTCACGGTCGTTTTGACCGTTATTTTCACTACTACTTTGACTTTTGTCATAGCAGTTCCCTCCTCCCATAATTACTACCCTGCACAGAATGTGCTCTGTCTGCTCACACAGACGGGGTCGGGTAGATGAACCGTTATTCCCTTGCGGGAGGCGGAAGGATTCTGTTATGAAAGAGCTCAGGCTATCCGCCTATATTCTACAAAAAGGAAACAGAACACAATTATTTTATCAGGCGGCAGCAGGACTGTCCGCCGCAGCGTTGAAACAAGTAGCGGGGTCAGTTTCCGTTGCTTGCGGAGCTTGTCAAGGGTTGGGCGGCTTCCACAGGCTGATGTAGGAGAAATCCGAAAGAAAACGCCATCAAAAGTTCATTTGACAATGCCTCTATAAGGGGCTATAATAAAGACACAGGGAACACCTGCTGGTAACAGATGCTCCCAAACTACTTCTATCAGACTGGGTAATTTTCTCTTGACAGAACTGGAATTAGTCTTTATAATGAAAAAGCTTACGGGGTGTAGCGCAGTTGGTAGCGCGCTTGGTTCGGGACCAAGAGGCCGGGGGTTCAAGTCCCCCCACTCCGACCATGCAGAGTGTCCTTATAGGATCTGAGTATCCTGTAATGGACACTCTGCTTTTTTATTGCGTCAATGGCATCGTGAAAAATACCCCATTTGTCAGACCGGGCATCATAAGTCTGACAAATGGGGTATTTTTGGTTAAGCACGCTTGAACAGCAGCGACGTGATGAGAAAGAAAATCAGATTGAGGAGGATCAGGCAGACGTGGACCATGACCAATATGGCGGCAGCGGTCTTGTCACAATGAAACGCCATCCAGATCACAATATTGAGCGGCCCCAGCAGAAAGAAGAAAAGCGACAGCAGCAGCTCAAAGTAGAGATAGCGCGGGATCACGCGCTGCGATAGCTTGAACAGCTTTTTCATCCGACGGCTCGGAGCCATATAGTGTTTGGGATAATAGCGCGAAACGGTATTGATCTGTGCAATCATGCCCAGAGCGGCATTTTTGCAACTCAGACCGGAGAGGAGCGCGATCCCCAGAAACATAAAGATGGAGCCAAAGTCCATGATCGATCCTTTCTGCTATCTTACAGATACGGCGCGAAAGTGCGGGCCACTTCGCGGCTCAGCCGTTGTCCTTCGCCTGTGCCAGTTCGCTTAGAGTTTCATATATCTCCTATACAGAACAGTTCTTAGCAAATTCACGCTTGGGATGCTTACCACGAAAGAAAGAACTAATAGAAGGATAGCTAGCATTTGCAGCGTGGCTTCTTGTGTTTGTTCTTGCAATACAAACTTTGCTGCCAATATGCCGCAAAGCCCACAAATGAAAGGCAAAGAAACAACCTTTTTTGAAGCGCTCTTTTGGGCGAATTTTCCCGCTTTAATGTTTAATAGCGTTACTAGCATAAAAAGCAGAATGCATGCCAGAAGCAAAAGTGATAGAATTATTAGTAATAACCAATTGGCTCCGATCTTTAATGTCATTACCCTATAAGAAGCAAGATTCAAAATTATAGACATATAAAGATAAAAAACGCCATCGCACATGTATCTAGAGGTTTTTGAAAGATCATGCTTAGTGATCAAAACAGCAAAGAATACACTTATTGCTGAACTTACGATC
Organism: bacterium; assembly: GCA_963640475.1. Lineage (GTDB taxonomy): Bacteria > Bacillota > Clostridia > Oscillospirales > Oscillospiraceae > Vescimonas. The sequence goes on from CAVHYW010000063.1 coordinate 3,717, forward strand.
CCGGTAGGTATCACCCACAACATAGATCCCTTACCAAGAAAACACAGTGCAATACTTGATATCCAAATTATAATAATTCTTTTTATGGCTTGCGTTTTGCTAAAAGGAATGTAATTGTAATTGATAAATGCGTCGACATTTTCACAATTTATCATAAGTTATCGACACCTTCCTTCGCCCACGTTCGTGCCGTTTTCCATTATACACCATATTTTGAATTGTTTTCATCCTGTTAAAGCTGAATTACCTGCGGATCACAGATACGGTGCGAAGGTGCGGGCCACCTCGCGGCTCAGCTTGGGAGGCATGTACTCCAACAGGGCTTGATAGCGCTTCTTGTTGAACTTGATCTTAATGACATCGGTGGCGGATGTTACTCGATTGATGTGCGTTTTCTCAAAGGATGACAGCCGCCGCCGGGAAAGCACCAGATAGACGATCACGGGGCCGACGTCCGGCGCACCGGCAAGATTATGCCGGTAGCTGGCCCGGTAGATGTAAGGGAACTCCTGATACTCATACGTCACGGGCTTTTTGAAGCAGGAGCGCAGTTCGATCTTTTCCGGAGATAACACAAGGACATTGGCCCAGCGAGTGTCCACAAACAGAGAGATACAACATCCACCGGTTATCATCAGAATATATAGGCAATAAGCAATTATTTTATCCGATTCATGCGCCCATTTGCCCGCAGATGCTAATACAGAAAAAATCACAAATGATAACCAACCAATGCCCATCATAAAAAGTGTCAGCGAAAACAGATACGGGTCTGCGATAATGCGTATCTTTTTCTCTTGCTTCATGGTATCTTACAGATCCAGCTTCAGGTCGCCGTCCTTGATCCAGCCCCACTTCCGCAGGGGGATGGCGAACAGCCACGTCAGCACGGCGGGCAGCACGAAGGAGATTAGGATTAGCCCCAGCCAGTCGAAACCGGTGATGGCGGCCTTCGCGCCGCTGGCCACGTCGTTGACCCAGCCGGTGTATACGCCGATCTGCCCCACAAAGCCGCAGGTACCCATACCGGAGGACACAGGCGAGCCGTTCATTTGCAGCTTGAAAAGGCACGTGGCGATGGGGCCGGTGACGGCGGAGGCCAGCGTGGGCGGGATCCAGATGCGGATATTGCGGACGATGTTGCCCATCTGCAGCATGCTGGTGCCGATGCCCTGCGCCACCAGACCGCCCCAGCGGTTCTCACGGAAGCTCATAACGGCAAAGCCCACCATCTGGGCGCAGCAGCCCGCCACGGCAGCGCCGCCGGCAAGGCCCGTCAGGCCGAAGCTGGCGCAGATGGCGGCGGAGGAGATGGGCAGCGTCAGCGCCACGCCGATGATGACGGACACCAGAATACCCATGAAGAAGGGCTGAAGTTCCGTGGCCCACATGATGGCATTGCCCACAGAATAAGCCGCCGCGCCGATAGGCCGCGCCACCAGCGCCGCAAAGCCGATGCCCGCCAGAATGGTGACCACAGGCGTCACCAGAATGTCGATCTTGGTCTCCTTGCTGATGGCCTTGCCAACCTCAGCGGCCAGAATCGCCACGAAGAACACGGCCAGCGGGCCGCCTGTGCCGCCCAGCACATTGGTGGCAAAGCCTACGGTGATCAGGGAGAACAACACCAGCGGCGGGGCCTGCAAGGCGTTGCCGATGGCCACCGCCATTGCCGGGCCCACCATCAACGAGCACAGCCCGCCGATGGTGTAGCTGAGTACCACATCACCCTTGGTGATGGTCAGAAACGCATTGGTTAGGAAGCCGATGCCGAACTGTTTGCCGATGGTGTCCAGAATGGTGCCCACCAGCAGCGTGCAGAACAGGCCCTGTGCCATGGCGGACATGGCGTCGATAAAATAGCGCTTGGCGGAGAAGGTGATGTTCTTCCGCGTCAGAAATGCCCGGACTTTTTTCATACTATGTACCTCATATCCCGTAAAATCAAATGGAGCGGACATGTGTCTTGACACCTGTCCGCTCCATTATAAACGACTTGCGGGATTTGTCAATAGCGAGATCATACCATGCTGCCTTCATAAAGCATCCCCATGTCGGCCAGCGCGGCTTTCAGGTGGGCAAAGGCATCCTCACTGGGGCAGGAGAGGGTGTGCAGATGGACGCCGCCGGTCAGGGCACTGATGGGCTGGGCGTGGGAATCCGCCATCCGCCGGATGAATTGTTCCACATCGTAGCGGCTGGACAGCGCCAGCGGCGCGGTCAGTTGGCCGTACACCGGGTGCTCCACGATCACATCCAGCACGGTGCAGCCGCAGTCCACCATGGCGAACAGCTCCTTCTGCGTGTCCGCGCCGCTGTGGTGACAGGCGATGGTGCGCAGCAGGCCCGTCTCGCTGGGGATCATATAGCCGCGGGGCGTGGCGGTGATGCGGTGTCCCTCAGCCCGCAGGAGGGCGATGTCGCCCACCACCACCTGACGGGTGACGGAAAAGCGCTGTGCCAGCGCGGTGGCGCTGATGGGTGCGTCGGCACGGGTTAGCTGTTCATAAATGGCGCTGCGGCGCTGTGCGGCGGTCATGGCAACCCCTCCTGAGACGTAATATACTGTATTATATCCCAGACGCGGCGACACGTCAACTATCGTTGATATGGGATTTTCCTCTTTTCTTTCGGAACAGATTGGTGTATACTATATATTGAAATGATATATGTATCAGGAGGTTTACTGTGTACGAGCGAAGAAAAGAGATCATGCAGAACGTTTTTCTGACGTATCTGCCTGCCAGTAAATTCAAGACCAGCGTGCTCAGCGCCCATCTGGTGACGCCGCTGAGCAAGGAGACCGCCGCTGCCAACGCGATGCTGCCCGCCGTGCTGCGGCGGGGCACCATGCGCTGCCCGGATATGGAGAGCCTGTCCGCCGCGCTGGATACCCTATACGGCGCACAGATCGACTATACCGTCCGTAAGAAGGGCGAGCGCCAGTGCGTGGGCTTCGTGGCCTCTGTCATCGACGACGCCTTCGCTCCGGCGGGGGAGAAGCTGCTGGAGCCGGTGGCCGACTTGCTGGGCGAGCTGTTCCTTGACCCTGTGACCCGCAACGGCCGCTTTCTGGCGGAGTATGTGGACAGCGAGAAGCAGAATCTTATCGACGCCATCCGCTCCATCCGCAATGACAAGCAGGATTGGGCCGACGTGCGGCTGATGCAGGAAATGTGCGCCGGAGAGCCTTACGGCGTGCTGCGCCTTGGCGACGAGGAGACCGCCGCCAAGATCAACAACCACAAGCTGTTCAACCACTACCGTGAGCTGCTGTCCACCAGCCGCATGGAGCTGTTCTACTGCGGCAGCGCCAAGCCGGAGAGGGTGGAGGGTGCGCTGTGCCGCGCCTTTGCCGCGCTGCCCCGCGGCGTGGTGACGGAGGGCGAACCTGTTCGCCGTATGGCCGCGCCGGAGGAGCCACGCTATCTCACCGAGGAGATGGACGTGACACAGGGCAAGCTGTCCATGGGCTGGCGCTGTGACACGGACGACGTGCCGGCCATGATCATGGCGAACCTGATCTTCGGCGGCACCAGCAATGCCAAGCTGTTCCTGAATGTCCGGGAAAAGCTGTCCCTTTGCTACTACGCTTCCTCCAGCTATGCCCGCTCCAAGGGCATCATGACGGTATCCTCCGGCATCGAATGCAAGGACTTCCAGAAGGCCCACAACGAGATACTCCACCAGCTGGAGCTGGTGAAGCAGGGCCAGTGGGAGGATTGGGAGCTGCAGGGCGCGCTAGCCACCATGTGCTCGGCGCTGACATCCCTGTCCGATTCTCAGGGCGCACTGGAGAACTACTATCTGGGCCAGACAGCTACCGGTGCCGAGGATACGCCGGAGGAGCTGATGGCCGCCCTGCGTCAGGTGACGCCGGAGCGCATCCGGAAGGCGGCCCAGAGCTGCAAGCTTGATACCGTATTCTTCCTGAAGGGAAAGGAGAAGAGCGCATGCTGACCAATTACAGCCGTATCGGCGAGACCGTCCGCTGGGAGACACTGCCCAACGGATTGCCGGTGTGTATCGTATCCAAGAAGGATTTCCAGCGGAAATACGCCCTGTTCGCCACGCGCTACGGCGGCATGGATATGCGGTTCCAGCTGAACGGCCAGTGGCTGGACACCCCCGCCGGTATCGCCCACTATCTGGAGCATAAAATGTTCGATACCGCCGAGGGCAACGCCCTGCAGGAACTGGCCAAAAACGGCGCGGAGCCCAACGCTTTTACCTCCAATGCTATCACCTGCTACTATTTCAGCTCCACCGAGCAGTTTTATGAGAACCTGAAAATATTGCTGTCCTTTGTGTCCATCCCGTATTTCACCGACGAGTCGGTGGAGAAGGAGCAGGGCATTATCGCGCAGGAGATCGGCATGATCGAGGATAACCCGGAGTGGCAGTGCTATAAGCAGCTGATGCAGAGCCTTTACCACCACAGTCCTGCCCGCACTCCCGTTGCCGGCAGTGTGGAGAGCATCCGCCAGATCACGGCTCAGACGCTGTACGACTGCCATAAGGCCTTCTATACCCCCGCCAATATGTGCCTTGTGGTGGTGGGCGACGTGGACAGCGATCAGGTGCTGCGTCTGGCGGAGGAGGTGCTGCCCAAGACCAGCGGCCCGCTGATCCCCCGTGATTACGGCGCGGAGGAACCGCTGACGCCCTGCAAAAAGGAAGTCCGCAGCCGTATGGAGATCGCCATGCCCAGCTTTCTGGCGGGCTTCAAGTGCCCGCCGCAGCACGGCGGCGAGGAGCAGGCCCGCAGCACCGCTCTGGGCGAGCTGGCCATCGACGTGCTGGCAGGCGAGTCCAGTCCGCTGTACGCCCGACTGTACAGTCAGGGCCTCATCAACGGCTCCTTCGGGTGCAGCTATGACATCCTGCCCGGTGTGGCCTACGTCTATATCGGCGGCGACAGCAACGATCCCAACGCCGTGGTAAAGGCGGTGCTGGACGAGGCCCAGCGGCTGGTGAAGGAAGGCATTGATCCGGCCTACTATCTGCGGCTGCGCAACGCCAACTTCGGCACGGCGCTGAAGGCCCTCAACAGCTTCGAGGGTATCGCCGTATCCATGGCCGAGGGCAAATTCCACGACTATGATCCCTACCGTTTCCCGGAGATCTACGACAGTATCAGCGCCGATGACGTGCTGGACTTCATCCGGGAGAATCTGGTGGAGGAGCGCTGCGCCGTGTCCATTATCGAGCCTGTTTCCGGCGAAGCAAAGGAGTGATCTTTTACGAACGGCATGATCATGACCGACAGTCCCATCCGGTTCCCGGGGCTGTTCGGTGATTGGGCGTTTACCGCGTCCTCCAAGGCTATCAACATTGGCCACGGTATCTACTGGTACGGCATCATCATTGCCTGCGGCTTGCTGCTGGCGGTGCTTTTCTGCCTGCATCAGCGGAAGAATTACGGCATCACCGAGGATGACCTGATGGACTGCATCCTGTGGGGCATCCCCTGCGGCATCATCGGCGCACGGCTGTACTACGTCGTCTTCTATCTTGACCTGTTCCGCGACGCGGACGGCAAGTTCAGCTGGAGTAAGGCCATCGCCATCTGGGATGGCGGCCTTGCCATCTACGGTACGGTCATTGCGGTGGTGCTTCTGGCCATCATCATGGCAAAGCGCAAGGGCTTTAAGCTCTGCGCCCTGACCGATCTGGTGGTGATGGGGCTGCTGATCGGCCAGATCGTGGGCCGCTGGGGCAACTTCATGAACCGCGAGGCCTTCGGCAGCGAGACCACCATCTTTTGCCGCATGCAGCTGACGCTGAAAACCGGCGAGCTGATCGAGGTGCACCCCACCTTCCTGTACGAGAGCCTGTGGAATCTGGTGGGCTTACTGCTGCTGGTTTTCCTCATATCCAAGCACCGGAAGTTCGACGGGGAGAATACCCTCTTCTACTTCCTGTGGTACGGCATCGGCCGCTTCTGGATCGAGGGTCTGCGCACCGACAGCCTGTATCTGTTCGACTGGACCATCGGAGGAGCGCCCATCCGGGTGTCGCAGGCGCTGTCCGCGGTGATGGTGCTGGTGTCGGTGTTCCTGCTGGTGTGGAATTTGTGGGTGAAGCCCCACAAGCCGGAGGAGTTGTACGTCAACATCGTGGCAGCCCGCGATGCGGAAGAAAAGAAAACCGAAGAATAAACGAATATCCGGTCTGCGAGTCCGCAGACCGGATATTTTCATACCTTTTCAAATGCTACCGTTTGTTCCTTCATGGAGATCTTGCCCACCTGATAGCCGTAGTCGGTAAGCTCCTTCTTGTACCGCAGAAACGAGTGGTCAATGGGGCAGCCCGCGATGCGCTGGATGTCATCAAAGGTCAGCTTGCAGGACTGCCCGCCGTTTTCTTGTATATATTCCCATAAAAGCTGGTATTTGCTCATATCCCGTCCTCCTGAGTCTCAAACTCTGTCCAGCTGGAACCGCTCCAGTCCATTTTTCAGCAGTGCTGCCGCCTCTGCGCCCTGCCGCTCACGGATCAGCTCCGTGAACCTGTGCAGCGTGTCAAGGCATGCTTCCACGCCGTAGGCCTCCACATACTCCCGCCAGAACTCCAGATTCACCTGTGTGAAGGCGTTGAAGATCAGCGGCGTAATGGTGTTGCCGCTGAGGAAGGTGACGCCCCGGTGATAGCGGAACAGCGCCTCGGCAAAGGCGGCGGTGTCCTGCTTTGCGGCCTCCTCCGCCTGACGCTGCAGATCCTCCAGCGCCGCCATATCCGCCGGTGTGTGGTGGGCGGCCAGCAGCTCCATGGCCGGACCCTCCAGATAGTACCGCAGCTTCAGAATGCTCTCGGCCGTCTTTTTGTCCGGCAATCCGCCGTGATACCGCATAATGGCCATCAGCGTGTCCAGACTGCCGGTCTGGGCATAGTCCGCCACCGTCACGCCCTTGCGGGACACGATGTCCAGAAAACCCAGACGGTGCAGCTCACGCAGACCGTCATGCACCACCGTTTTGCTGACCTTCATGGCGTCGGCCAGCTCCCGCTCGGTGGGCAGCTTGTCGCCGGGCCGCAGCCGTCCCGATAAGATCATACCTTCCAGCTGCTGCACGAACAGCTCCCGAATGGAGGGCGCGACGATCTCACGAAATTCCATGCCATCACTCCTTTGGTCAGACCAAGACCATATAATATGGTAGCATATCTTTGTGGGAATAGTCAATAGATTTTGCGGACAAAAATTGTTACTATTTTACTGTATAAAGGACAAAATATGCCCTTTCTGGTCTGAAATGAGGCAGATCGGCCGGGGCAGTACAAATGGAGGAGAGACCATGCGCGATATCAACGGCAGTAAGCCCACCAATTTTCCTCTGGATGAGAGCAAGCTACCCTTCGAGATCCCCTGTCCCGACCGGCCGCCCCGGGAGAACCTGCTGAAGCTGGGCGCCATGATTACCAACCGCATCGGATTGAAGACCACCGTGGATGACCCCGAATACTGGGGTCTGGACGGTGTGCTGACCGACGAGATGGTGGACGTGGCCCTGAAGATGGGCGTCCGTAAGCCCAAGACCATTGCCCAGATGATGAAGCTGACCAAGATGGAGCGGGAGCCGCTGGAAAAGCTGCTGGACGAGATGTCATGGCTGGGCCTTCTGGAGTATAACTGGGAGGATCTGGACGGCAAGAACCCCAACCATGAAAAGCGCTGGGTGCTGCCTCTGTTCGTCCCCGGCAGCGCCGAGTTCCTGAATATGCGCAGAAGCCAGATCGACGAGCACCCGGAGGTAGCGGCCTTCTTCGAGCGTATGACCATGCTGCCGCTGGAGAAGATCACCCCCATGGTGCCTCCCGGAGGCGCCGGCATCGGCATGCACGTCATCCCGGTGGAGAAGGCCATCGAGACGGAGAACGAGGCCATCAGTCTGGAGAAGATCTCCTACTGGCTCCATAAGTACGAGGGCAAGTACGCCAAGAGCATGTGCTCCTGCCGCGCCAGCCGCGCCAAGCTGGGCGAGGGCTGCGGCGACGATGTGGAGAACTGGTGCATCGGCGTGGGCGACATGGCCGACTATATCGTGGAGACCCAGCGTGGCGAGTACATCACCTATGACGAGGTGATGGAGATCTTCAAAAAGGCCGAGGACAACGGCTTCGTTCACCAGATCACCAACATCGACGGCGAGGAGAAGATCTTCGGTATCTGCAACTGCAACGTCAACGTCTGCAACGCCCTGCGTACCAGCCAGCTGTTCAACACCCCCAACATGTCCCGCAGCGCCTATGTGGCGGCGGTGGAGACGGAGAAGTGCGTGG
>CAVHYW010000064.1:0-11995 GCA_963640475.1 bacterium
GTTGCAAGCTCCTGCTTCACCTGCTCCCCAGTCAGCTCACAAACGGGATATACGGCTCCCAGGCCCGCTCGAACCCGGGGCCGAACCTGACGCCGTCATCCCGGAAAAAGTCCTCGCCCAGCGATTCCACGCCCACCTGAAAGTAGTTGAAGTGGTAATCGTGGACAAAGAAGCATTTGCCGGTATCCGCGGCGTATTGCTCTGCCAGCGCGTAAACGCCCTCCCATGTCGCAAGATCGTCATAGCTTGCGCCGGACTGGGCTGCCCACCGGTCGAATAGCGTCCGGTTGACAAACAGCACCTCCGTGGATTTGGCAAGGGGCAGGATCGCCTGCCGTCCGCCGATCATCCCCTCCTCACGAAAGGCGGGGATAAACGCCGCCAGCTCCTCCTCACTGAAATAGTCCCGGTAGTCCACCAGAATGTCCTGATCCGGAAGGGCCAGCACCGTCTTGGGATAGGATACGAACATATCCGGCAGCGACGGCGCGCCCGGGTCGCCGTTGGCGGCGGCCAGCACGCTTTTGTGGATGCTGCCGCTGTTGCTGACCAGCTCCACCTTCACACGGATGTTCTGCTTCTCGCCCACCGTGCTGTTAAACCGCTTGATCAGGTTGTTCAGCGGAGAATCCACCTCGCCGCCATAGACATGCCACAGCGTTACGGTCAGCGGTTCCGCGTCCTTTTTCTGCGTACATCCTGTCACCGACAAAAGCGCCAGCACCAACAGGCATAAGACGATTCTTTTTTTCATGTTCGAGCCTCACCTTTTCGTGAAAAAATACCGTGGAATACGGCGTTCCGGCTGCTTGCGCCGTCAAAGCGCATCCGCCATCTCTGTGGGCGGCAGGGCGAAACGATCCCTGCCGCCTACAGAATGTAAATTTTACTTCTCTCCTCTGACTTTCCCATGGACAGGGCGATATACACCCACAGCAGCGGGAGGAACAGCATCGGCAGATAGTAGAGATACCATATGTACCGCCCCGCCGTCAAATCGGTGACAACGCTGTATTTCAGCGTCCGCAGTATGAGCCACAGCAGCATCAGCGCCGCCGTCAGCCGCAGGCAGTGCAGCGTCTGCCACTGGATAATGCGCCGATCGAGTGAAAAGCCCCACAGGGCGAAAAGCAGCAGATAGAGCGCCGTACGGATATGGTTTACGGCGGGGCCGCCGATGTCGAATTTTGCCAGCGTTCGGCAGGCATAGGCTATGGCGATTGCCGTACATACGAAGACCATCGGCAGCAGATGCTTGGTGGTTCCTTTCAAGAGACAAGGCCCTCGCTTTCTTCAGGCTATGTCCGCAGACACACCTTAATATATAGCATAAAACGCCGCCCGCCGCAACTCTTTTCTGCCGGGTGGGAAAGAAAGAGGGAGGATGCTCATGAGAGTGCTCTCCCTCAGTAAGACTGTCAATATGCTCTTTATAGCGCCGGGGGACTCGCTCCTTAGGCGAGAGACGAGGCATTATGACGCAGAGGAGAACTCATCCTCTTTTGCTGCCGGGAAAGGGTTCTCTCTTTCCCTCTTACTAAATACTCCGTTTGAAGTGAGCCGTTTTGGCCAACTTTTTGAAAATTTTTCTTCTTTTTCACGGCGTTTTTCCTCCATTTCGTCATTTTGAAAAATTCGCAAATGACGGAAACGGAGGGCCACGGCAGCGAGGAAAAAAATGGCACCCTTGGGTGACTTGAGCATGCGGTGCTGCAGTAGATAGATAAAAGGAGACGTGAAAATTTCACGCCTCCTTTTATGCTCTTATGCTCGTAAGTTTATCATCGATTGCACAACGGCATCCCCGGTCAGCTTGCTGGTTCGGTAAATCTTCTGACAAAAGGGTTTCAGACTGAAATCCATAGCAGCTTGTCCTTCGTCCAACAAAATACCTGTTACCGTGAAATGATACGCGGCCTGTGCCGCCTGCAATTCCTGCTGGCAACCATCGGACAACTCACACTCGCCATCCGTGATGAAAACCACATCGGCCTTTTCAAAGCCCTCCGACTCCATCAACCGGATTGCCTCCCGGATGGGGCGTTCGAAGTTTGTACCGCCGCCGAGGAATGTCTCCGCCGCAGACAACTTATCCTCCAGCGTATATTCACCCGGACGGAATATGTCCACTTGACAACTGCTACTTCCGGCAAAATGGATCAGCGCAAAGCTCCTTCGGCTCTCTGCGGCGATCTCCAACAGAGTCATGGCTACCGCCTTGCCCCATGCCGCAGCTTCGCCTTTGGTAGAGTTGGATTCATCCAGACAGCAGATGATATCACCCATACCCTTATAGATAGGTTCACGTCGGTGATACTGCTTGATCTGTTTTTGCTGATACTTCCGCAGGAACAGCGGAATAGTCTCCGGCGTGGCCAGCATGGCAAGCTCTGAGGTCAGTGCACGGGACAGATTATTACCCAGCTCCAGAGAGTAGGTTTCACCCCGCCCATAGGTATAGCTATTTTTCTTGGCCTGCGTGAAAATCTCGCGGAAGCGTCCCAGATACTTGGAAATATCCTTTAGTGCCGTGCTTTGGCGTACCTTTTCCAGCAGCGCAAGGTTTTCAGGTGTGTGGCGCATATTCATAGGTTCATCGCTCCATGCGCCGATGATGCTCTGCACCTCCTGCGCCCGCTCTGTGGCAGCCTGCACAGCGGCAGATACCGACAGATCGACCGTCTCCGTTTGGCGCAGCATTGTCGTGTCCAGCATCTGAGATACAGCCTCCACCTGCCGCTGCTTGCTGTCCAGTCGATTGGCAGCATTTATCAGCACCTGCTTATCCGTCTCGGTCGTTTCTCCTGTAGCTTGGGCGTCAAGCAGCTTGGCGAGCTCCTCTGCGGCGGCATCACGCGCCGTTTCCAGCTTTTCGAGAGTGTTCAGCGCGCCTTTATCACCGCCCAGTTCAGACAACAGTCCGTCCAACTCTTCGGCGGCTCGACTGGTGAACTCCGCCGCAGCTTCATAGGCGGGTAGACTACGACCCTCGCAGATGTTTTTCAGCGTGGGATAGTCGTCCTGTTGAGAGATGTGGTCGAGGATGGGTGCGTTGAATTTCTGCGCCGCAGCGGTGAGTATATCCACATCGTTTCTGCGCGGGACCAACGAATACAGGGATTGAAACACATCGCGGGAGAGTGCGGGAAAAGATTTGAGCTTCTGCGCCGCGGCGTTCTCTGTCAGATCCATTTCAGCATCATCCTCGCGCAGCTCGGCATATATGCTGTCCTCCAGTTTGCCGGAGCGCATCACGCGGTCGGTTTTCTGTACTGGTTTTCTCCGAAGTGCCGCAAGCTCCGCAATAGGGGAGCGCAGTACATCCGCTATTGTCCGAAAGGCTTTTCGTCTATTGGCATTCATATAGCATCTCCTTATCCGCAAGGGGAAGGCGCGAGCCTTCCCCTTGCTATTTCATTACCATACAGAATCAGAACGGCAGCTCTTTGTCAGAACTGCCTGCGGCGGACGGGAAATCATCCAATGGCGGGAAATCCTTAAAGGCATCTGCCTCACCGGTCCCGGAAGCTCCCTCGGTCTGCGCCGGACGGGAATCGCCAAAGTAGACATTATCGGCGTTGATCTCCGCGCTGCGGCGCTTATTGCCCTCCTTATCCTGCCATTCGCGGATCTGAAGCCGCCCCTCTACCACGACCATGCGGCCTTTGGTAAAATACTTGCTGACGAATTCTCCGGTGGCGCGCCATGCCACCACATCAAAGAAATCGGTCTCCTTTTCTCCGGACTGCGATTTGAAATCGCGGTCACAAGCAATAGAGAAGCTGCATACCGGCGTACCGCTGCCGGTGTGGCGCAGCTCAGGATCATGGGTCAAGCGGCCCATCACAATAATTTTGTTCAGCATAAATTGTTCCTCCAAAAATGTAGTTATTGCAAAGCGGCCATCTGCTCCAGCGGGATATAGGTGAAATTCACCGCGTTGTGGGCAGCCATGCTGATGGCCTCCAGATCGTTCAGGAGCTTGTTCACCATGTCCTTTTCACTGTCGGACTGTACGGCGGCACATAGCTCCTGCTGCCGCTTATAGAGTTGGAGCAGTTCACCGCGCAGCTTCAGCAGTGCTTTGCTGTCAGCCTTGGGATTGCTGCTACCAATAACAACGGTGTTGAAATCTTCCTGCGCCTCCACCGCCATGGCAAGAATACTGTTCACCTTATCCTGCAAAGGATTAACGCACAGGCGGGTCAGTGTGTTTTCTACCGCGGGCCGGTCACTGGGGGCCTGCCAGAGATAGCACTTGAGGATCAGCAGGTCTTGGGACTCCACCTTATCATGCCCTTCCAGCCATGCCTTGGCCTGCACCAGCGGGTAGTAGTTGAGATATTTACGGTCGGACACCTCAATTCCGTTGCCCCGCAGTTCACAAAGCACATCGTCAGCCAATTCGTTGATGGCATCCGGCACAGGGATGGCAGCCACTTCCTGCTGCATGGCGTACAATTCGGACAGCGAGATCGTGGCATTTACCGCTCCATCGCCGCCGGCCTGTTTACTCTTGAGGACGGACAGACGCTTATCGCGGTCAACAATGTCCTCTGTCACCACCTTGATCTGCAAGCGGTCATACAACGGCGCGAGGATCTGTTCCTGCGGATCGGTAAAATTGGGTATCTCATTGGAAGCAGCAAAGAAGGAAATTGCCGGAATGGGATAGGTATGTCCCTCGTTGGTATATTTGCGCTCGTTGAGTGCTGTCAGCAGGGAGTTCAGCACACCATCGTTGGCCTTGAATATCTCATCCAGAAATACGATATCCGCCTCCGGTATTTTACCGGCGGTCTGTACCACAGGTTCATTCTGATGCAGCGCGGCCACGGCCTTTCGGTAGCTGAGCAGCTTATCCGTCGCTTTTTCCAGCGCGGCAAAGGTGTCCGGCGCATCTTTCTTCGCGCTGAGACCATCCACCATGCATTGAAGATCAAAGCGTAGGTTCTTATGCACGTCATCATCTTGCAGCACAGCATCCGGCACACTGCCAGATATCAGACTGGACAGGTCGATACGTCCAAAAAGCTGATCCTCATCGGTCTGCTTGGAGAGCAGACGTTCAAACTGCCGCGCCCCGGTGATCCGCTGGCGGAACAGGTTGATGGACAGGCTCTTGGCCTGACCGGGCTTGCCGAGGATGAACAGGTTATTTCGGGTCAGCAGCGCGATGGCAATCAGCTCGACCAGTTCTTCACGCTCCGCCACCTGACTGTTGACGTCCTGTATCACGGCCAGCATTTTATCTCTCAGTGTCATACGATCCACCCTCCTTACGCGGCTGCCAGCGCTTCATCCTGACGATACAACTCCAGTGCATCAAGGGAGATGAACTCCCTGCCGCAGAAATCCGCGGGAGCATGAGTGATGCCGTACAGCCTGCGGGGCGTTTTGCAGCTGAGCAGTTCATACTTGAGCTGTGCCAGAATGTGGATACGCAGCACGCCCTTGTCAGGGTCAAAGGTCTCCACCGCCCGGATAAGCCGCAGCGCCAGCTGCTGGTACACTTCTTCGTAGTCCAGACGGGCGGCGCGGATCAGCGCGTGATTTTTACGCATCACACTGTCGATGCACCAGAGGTGTTCTTCCACGATACGGTTTCTCTCAAGAATGGAGTAAGTATTTTTCATGGTGATGTCCTTTCGTATCTTCGCTGATGGGTTCCCATAAGCGACAGCAACCCTTGGTCCAGTCCTCCATCAGCATCGTATGTGTGTATTCTTTCGAGTTATAGACGGGACTCTTGCAGTGCTGCCGCCGTTTTGCTTTCGGGGCAGGACTGCTTACATCCGTCGCATAAAACGCATAGGTGCAGGAATCACAGCTTTTCTTGATTTCGTTCAAATAACGTCCTCCTTCTCATCGTTGCTTCTACGGCACAGATCAATAAGCTTCTGGCACTGGTGCATCTCAAAACCGCCGATATGCGCCTTCCGTTCGGGAAGGTGCATTTTCTTTGCCAGCCAGCGATATGCCTGTGTCCGGCTCATACCGCGCTCTGTCCAATAGGCGTCGAAAACCTGATGGGTTTCGATGCGCTTGAGACGCAGCACCTCATTGGCCAGATCACCAAGGGGGCGAACCGTCCCCCTGTGACAACCTACTCTGGCATTGCAGTTCTGACATTGATACAGCTTTTCGCCTTTCAGACCCAGCCGCACGGCAGAATCGCCGTAGACGCTTTCTGCCGGCACAAGGCGGACAATGCCGCCGCAGTATCGACAAATATGGGGTATCTCCAATCGCACGCCCCCTTACGCAGCCTTTGCGGCTTTTTTGCGGGCCGGCTTTGCTTTCGGCGCGGTCATGCGGAGCTGCGTCTGCATATAGAACGCATCTTCCGTGGAGAGTGTCAGCATCCCCGTCTGGGCGATGCCCAGCGTAACGGTACCGCGCAGCGCCCGTAAGCAGCGTTCCAGCCGATCCACCGCAAAACAGTAGTCACCGGAAGGCTGTCCCGTCAGGGGAATGACTGTCAATGCAGCGTTGGAGGAACCGACCTCGCCGGTGCAGCGAAGGGTCAGCCGATTCCCATCAAAGTGCAGGATCGTCCTGTTGTCCATACAGGCGGCAGTAGCCGCCTGCAATGTGCGGCGCAGCTCCTCGGAATCGCTCAGCACCGTAAATGTGTTTTGTGTTCCCGCAATGAGACTGTCCGTGTCCACATAGCTGCCGTGCATGAGCCGTGCGGCAAACTGAAAGCCTTCTTTTACAAAGACGAGCTGCCTGTCGGCCCTGCCAACGGAAAATGTGTCCTTTTCCTCACAGAGCTGGGCCAGCTTCTCCAGATTAACCGCAGGGATAAGAAACGTCCGGTCACCGGTACATTGTTTATCTCCCTTTGCGGAAACAATGCAGACGCCATCGCTGCCAACGGCGCGCAGGCCATCAGCGGTCAGGCGGAGGTTTACGCAGCGCAGCAGAGGCATATTGCTGTTGTTCGGGTCTGTGGCAAACGCCGCACGGCGTACCATGGACGGTATACCACTGAGCTTCACCATGCCTTCGGGAATGGGGATATTCATGCGCGGAAAGCCTTTGCCGCTGGTTACCGGCACCTGATAGTACGCCTGGTCACTGGATAGTGCCAGCATATCCTTGTCTCCCTTGCAGCACTCCACCGTATTCCCTGGGAGATTGGTGAGCATGGCGGAGAGCAGCTTGGCGTCAATGGCGAATGTGGTATCACCGCCCTCATAGGCCAGCAGCGGTACGTTCTGCCGCAGCGTCACCTCCATATTGGTGGCGGTTATGTGCAGGGAGCGCGTTCCTGTGTCGATCTCCAGCAGCGCGCACTTCAGCACCTCCAATGGTGATGCGGACGGTGCCAGCTGCGCGGCACGTTTGGCGGCAGTCAGAAACGCCGCCCTTTCAACGGTAAAATTCAAAAATATTCCTCCTTTACGCGGCAGTATCGAATATACTGAGCTGGTCCTCCAGTTCGGCGTGTTTCGGTTTCCTGCCGGTTCTTGATGTTTGCAGCAGGCCATCATAGAGCGCCTGCCGCACTGCGGTATCAGCGGCACGGATACTTTCGGGCTGCGGTACTTCGACCACCGTTTCTTCCTGAACAGTGACCGGCTCCGGAAGCTGCTTTACTGCGCGGTGCGGGTTGATAATAGCCATCTTCTTGAAGGTGGCGGCAATATCCTCCACGTTGTCCTTGATGCCCAGCATCAGCTCCTTTGCCATCTGCGAGGTCATGTCCTGCACGTCACTCATGGCGGCCAGTCCTTCCTCAGAGAAGGTTCCCTCGATCAGTCCGGCCACAGCCAGCTTAGACGCCATCAGCTTCATCGCCTTCGCCTGCACGGTGTCGGCGTAGTAGAGCATATAGACCTCGACTCTCGGCGCTGTCTGGTTGATGCGCCATGACCGGCGTGATGCCTGCCGTAAGGTGAACAGGTTATAGCCCATGGAGTAGAAGATCAGTGTCGTAAAGGCGTTCAGGTCAAGACCGGTCTCCACACATTTGGGGTTGGTGATAATGACCTGTGTGCCTGCGGACAGCCTCTTGCTGAGCCAATCCTCCCGCTTTTCCGGAACGATCTGTGTGCTCAGGATCTCCGTTCGGATACCTTCCTCACGCAGCAGTCCCAGCAGCTTTCGCTGGGTATCTGTCCGTGTCCAGCTGGTGTAGATCATTACCCGCTCGCTTGCGGCGATCTTGGCCCGCACGATCTCCAGCACCTTCTCCTCTTTCGGGAGGACAGTCTGGAAGTCGGCCATATTCTCCGGCTTCACGATGGTGCAGCCGTTGATGGGGTGGATGATCTCCGGCTGGTCATAGGGCTGATCCGGATACACCGTCAGCAGGTTGAGATAGGCGGACAAGATTTTATTGGCCGCCTTACGGTCATTTCTCAGAACTGCTGTCAGCTCCCGTTCCGCTTCTTTGTATGCTTCTTCGATCGCCTTCGGCATCGTCAGCGGTATGGGCATTTCCTCGTAATCAGGAAGATCCTTGCCCATATCGGACAGCGACAAGAAAGCCGTACACTCCAGCAAAAAGCGGGAGAATACCAGCGGAGAAACACCGGGGAGCTGCCGTGAGCGTTTTTTGCTTTTGGCACTGCGGCGGTTAGAGTTATAATCCGCGTCGGTGATCTCATAGGTGTTTTCCACTACGCCGTATTCCGCATCGAACCGGGAAGGTGCATCGTGTGGCTTCCCATCCTTCTGCATCAGTCCGGGGACGATACGGTACAGAAGATGAAAGATGCCGGAGCTGTAACCGTTGATCAGCGTTGCGGTCATGCCGATGAATTTCCGGCAAATGCCGTAAAGCTCCGCCATGGCGTCACCCTGCCCGCTGTCGTTGTTGTACTCGTGCAGTTCATCACAGAGAAAGCTGCCGATCCGTCCACGGTACTTTTTCTTGAGGCAGGTACTCAGCGGAAAGCGGCGGTGCGCACCCTTGATGCAATACGGACGTTCCGGATGCTCCACGAGCTGCTGCAGCTGATCCAGAATGTGCTCGTTTTTCGTGCGGTTGAGGTGCATAGCAGCCTGTGGCCGGAATACCCAACCATACCCGCCAATTTTTATCCACGACATTTGACGCCGGTCATTGACCGGCGCCCAAAGCGGTGTGCCGCAATGAGGGCATAGGTGGTTTGCCAGATGCTCCTTCTGGAAGAAAAACTGATCTGAGGGTGCCATGTATCTTGTGCCGTCGCCGCTGGTCTCCATCTCAATGGGTTCCAGACAGTCCGGGCAGACAAAGCCGCGCTTTCTGCGGCTCCATAACACGGCAGGATAACGCATATACCCGTCTCTGGCACGTTCTTTACTGAAAACGGCATATACGTTTTTATCCCCGCGCTGGTACAGATCAAAGAGCCGATCCACGTCGGTGATACTTTTGACCACCATGCCATAGGTATCCGGCAGCGTCTCTGCGATCTCCCGTACCCATTTGCCTGTGACGTGTGAGGGACACATGACAAGGTTGAAGGATTTGCCGGTCCCGCGGTCTTTGAGTGCGTTCAAAGCTCCTGCCGCTGCTGCACTCAGCTTGGTTTTGCCGCTGCCGCATTCCGCCACAATGAGTGCCATTTTGTGTTGGAAAAGCTGCCGTTTGACAGCCTCCGCCACCGCAAGCTGGGCATCATAGAGGGAATAACCGGCTTTTTCGTGGATATAATCGTTAACCTCCAGTATTTCTTCTGAAAGCGGCTCCGACGCCGGATCGAACTTGGGAACGAACTGGCTGCGGATACGGTCCGCCACAGTGACGCCAAAGGTATTCAGATAGCTGGTCACGCTGTTTACCTCCGCAAAACCGTCTGCCGCATCAGGGACAGCACCAGGAATGGTGATATGCCTATCTTTGAGGCCTTGCTCTAGGATGTCCGTCACGTTTCGGTCCTCTGGCAGCAGCGTCAACGACCATGCTTCCATACGCTCAGTGAAGGAAAGCACTTTCATCTGCCGCAGATCGCCGCTGGCAACGAGAGAATCCAGCACATAGTCCTGAAACTCAGGGATCAGTGGCGCGGCGGTTTTCCGGTCTACTTCAGCGAACAGACTCGCACGGTCTCCGGGCGGGCAAAAGATATAGCATTTGCGTGGGTTTTCAGGGGCGTCCTCCTCGCTGTCTTCGGCAGTATTCTCCTCCGTCTGACTGTCATCGTTGGCCATCAGGGTTGCAACGGCATATATCCCGTCATGGGACAGCAATCGACGGTAGCCTTTGGGCCTGCAATTCAGATATAGAGTCGTATCGTCCTGTTTCAGCTCCACCGACGCGCCGCCGTATATGGCGTCCGATAGAGCCCGCACGACTTCGGGATAACCGCCGAAGCGAATGGCGCTGATCGTCTGCTGCGCGCCGCTGTCGATGATAACGGTATCCGCGTAGCCGGTCAGTCGGATCTGAAATTTGGGGTCGCTGTAGCTGAGTTCCATCAGCTTACTTCTTATGGGTGCCATTCATTTTGAAATCTCCTTTCTTCCGGACAATGAAAAAAGACCGTAACTGCCCCAAAAGGCAATTACGGTCTTCTTGATGTCCTATATTTTTACATACTTCAAGTCTTAGTCAGAACGAAGAAGGAAAACTTACCTCCTTTCTCGCCCGTGCCTGCTCTGCTCCGTCCTCAATGCCTAATGACCTTAAGTACAAGGTCATTGTAGCGGAAAGATGCCGGGGCGTACAGGTGGAAAACACTTCTCTTATGAACACATTATATTTACTCATATTGCTGCAATAGGTTCAGCATCTCAAACGGGTCTGTAACCTCTATTGTTGCAAAATCTTCCGGTTTCTGCCCCACATATACACCAGCCATGTTTCTTACGGACGCATAAATTGTCCATACGCCTGTCTCGGTGTCAATGATGTATCCTTTTTCACTAAACAATCGATCAAACTCCTGGCCGGATGGAGATCGGGCAATGACATGGATTTCGGTAATGTCATCTTCATAAGGGGTGATATGTACATAGAACGTTTCCTGCATACACACGCTGTCCGCACTAAGCATAATAGAGTACCCCGTTGGTTCACTGCACACCGTGACTGTGCAGGCAGCGCTTTCTGCTGCATTATTTTTACTGGCCTGCGCAGTGATAACCGCTGTCCCAGGCGCAATAGCAATAACCACCCCGTTTTCATCCACACTGGCGACTGCTTCATTGCTTGTTGTCCATACAACACGATTATCGGTGCGGTTATTGGAGTATAGAACAGTGGCAGAAAGTGTCTCGGTATCTCCTGCCTTTAGTGTTAGGTTAGAGTGATCCAGTGCCACTTGTTCTACGACTACACTCCCAATATATGTGAGGACTAAAAGAACGACTGATACGCTTGTCTGATGCGCTGCCAACAAAACTGCTCACCGTGATTGGCTTATTGCCTCATGGTGGGCAGTTTTTCACAACAAACTACATACCGCTGCTTGCCACCGCTGGCGTAGGGATGGCAGGTCAGCAGCGTCAGCAGGTCGCGGCCTTGCTGAATTTTGATCTTTTCAATTTCATGGGGCTGGATGATCTGAATGTCCGATACCGTGTAGGTCAGTGTTTCCCACAGGTTTGTGAGCTTCACGGTATCGCCTACCTGTAAACGGTCGATGTGCCGAAAGTAATCCGCGCCTTTCCAGCCCCGGTGACCGGCAATGACGCAGTTGGTGTTGGCTCCGCCGATGGGGGCGGATGTGTTGCCCAGCACCGCCGCTCCCGCCGCGAGGTGGTCGGCGGATGCCCCCAGATAGACCGGCATAGTCAGCTCCATGGTGGGAATCTCTAAGACGCCTATAATCTCGTCCTCAATGCCGTAGGTGGTCAGGTCGGTGGCGGGTTCTTCGCAGGCTTCGAGGTCAACGAGACCGGATTGCTTTTCGGTGTAGATACGTTGATTATAGGCTTGCAGATCTGCCAGCAGTTCGGGATACTGCTGCTCTGGCTTCCGTTCTTCGAGGAAGGTTTGTGCTGCTTCTTCCGCGTGGGATTCCAAACGGCTGCCGGTAAAGGTCGGCCACAGCAT
>CAVHYW010000065.1:0-11969 GCA_963640475.1 bacterium
ATCACAGCTACTACACCAATTACTACACCATTTGCCCGAAAATCTGCGTAGAGTTGCGGAAATATGCGTAGGTTTCCGGCATGACAGCAAAAATGAAAGAAGCGCCAAAAGCCATGAAATATCAAGGCTTGGAGACTTTTGAAGGGATATAACAGCAATGACAAAAATCTTATTCGTTTGCCACGGCAATATCTGCCGCAGTCCCATGGCGGAGTTCATCATGAAGGACATGGTGAAAAAGGCCGGTCTGGCCGACCGGTTCGAGATCGCCTCTGCCGCCACCTGCCGGGAGGAGGTCGGCAATCCTGTGTATCCGCCTGCCCGCCAAAAGCTGGCCCAGCATGGCATCGGCTGCAAGGGCAAGGTGGCACGCCAGCTGTCTGCGGCGGATTACGAGTATTATGACCTGCTGATCGGCATGGAGGAGGCCAACCTGCGGAACATGCGCCGCATCTGCGGCGGCGATCCGGAGGGGAAGATGCACCTGATACTGGAGGGCACCGCCCATCCCGGTGATGTGGCCGATCCATGGTACACGGGGGATTTCGATACGGCGTGGCGGGATATCGAGGATGGCTGCCGCGCACTGCTGGAGCGTCTGACGCGCCGCGATAACTGAGGCAAACGGGAGGGAACCATGCTGCGTTCTGCGATTTTTGATCTGGACGGCCTGCTGATCGACAGCGAGACCGTCGCCTATCACGTTGACCGGGATATCCTGCAGTATTACGGCCACGATTTTACGCTGGCCCATTATGCGGAGAAGTACAGCGGCCGGACGATTCTGCGGAATATGACGGACTTCATCGAGGAGTATGCTCTGCCCATCACGGTGGAGGAGGGCATCCGCCAATATGAGGAACGGGAGAGTGAATACGTCCGCCAAGGCATCCCCCTGAAAACCGGCGCGCGGGAACTGCTGGCCTGGTTGAAGGAGCAGGGCTGCCTGATCTCGCTGGCGAGCTCCAGCATTGAGGAGCGGGCCAGAACGATCCTGACACAAAACGGCGTTACCGGTTATTTTGATTTTTTTACCTTCGGCCCGGAGGTAAAGAACGGAAAGCCCGCGCCGGATATCTTCCTGAAGGCCCTCGAAAAGACCGGTGCGGCAGCGGAGGATTCGCTGGTGCTGGAGGACAGCGATGCCGGTGTGCGTGCCGCCGTGGCGGCGGGAATCCCGGTGGCCTGCGTGCCGGATGTGGCCCGTCCCGGCGACGGGACGCTGCAAATGGCTACGGGCGTGTTTGATTCGCTGCTTCAGGTCATGGAATGGCTCAAAACAAGATAAAAACAGCGCCTGCTTGAGAAAAGCAGGCGCTGTTTTTATGCGGTTATTCTTCCACAAACGATGCGAATTTTTCGGCAAACAGCTTGTCGCCGTAGTCGCGCAGCTCCTGACAGAACTGGTCATAGGCTGTCAGCAGGGCCTTACCCTCCGGCGTCAGGGTGGCGCCGCCGCCGTGCTTTCCTCCGGCGGTAGAGTCCAGCAGCTTGAAGCCCAGGGCGTTTTCTGCGTTCTTGATGACTGTCCACGCCTTGGAGTAGGCCATCTCCATCTCCAGCGCGGCGGCGCGCAGAGAATGGAGCCGCTCCACACGGTGCAGCAGCTGGGCAACGCCGGGGCCGAAGCACTTGGCATCGGTGAACAGGCGGCAGGATAGATTGTAGCGTAATTCTTTCATGAGAATATTGTACCAGCCGGAGGGCCAATCGTCAAGGAGATGATTGACTATCCGGAAAAGACGTGCTATTCTCAAGAAAAAGAAGATAACAGGAGGAGATGGCGTTATGCGCGTGTTGATCAGAGGAGCGGGAGATATCGCCACCGGTATCGCCCTGCGGCTTTACCGCGCCCGTATGCAGGTCATCATGACGGATCTGCCCAAGCCCACGGCTATCCGCCGCACAGTTTGCTTTTCTCAGGCCATTGTCTATGGCGAGACCGCAGTGGAGGGCGTCCGCGCCGTCTTTGTGGAGAGTGTCGTGGCAGCGGAGCAAATCGCGGCACGGGGCGATATCCCGGTGCTGGCCGATCCGGATTGCGCCTGCCGGATGGAACTGCGGCCCGACGCGCTGGTGGACGCTATCCTTGCCAAGCGGAATCTGGGAACGAAGATCACGGACGCGCCTGTGGTAGTGGGCATCGGCCCCGGCTTTACGGCGGGGGAGGACTGCCACGCGGTGGTGGAGACCATGCGTGGCCACACGCTGGGGCGGGTGATCTATCAGGGCAGCGCCCTGCCCAACACCAATATTCCCGGTCTGATCGGTGGCTACGCCGGTGAGCGGGTGCTGCGTGCGCCGGATGACGGTATTTTTCATACGGTGCTGGATATCGGCGCGCAGGTCAAGTCCGGCGACGTGGCGGGCGAGGTGAATGGAAAGCCCATGGTCTGCACCATTGACGGGGTGCTGCGGGGCCTGCTGGCGGACGGTACGCCGGTTTTCAAGGGTATGAAGTCCGGCGACGTGGACCCTCGCTGCAAGGAGGCGTACTGCTACACCGCCTCCGATAAGGCGCTGGCCGTGGGCGGCGGTGTGCTGGAGGCTGTGCTGCATCTTGGGGGATAAGCGCAAAATCAGGCTCGCATTGAGCCTGATTTTTTGTTAGGTTGTCAAAAGCATTGTAAGATTTTTATACGGTTTGAACAATGGAATATCCGAAAGAGCTGTGGTATAATAGGGATGAACTCAAATGTGGGGGACATTCCATACAAGTATAATTATTTTAGAATATATATGAAAAGGAGTACATAACATGATCGATCTGAAAAAGTACGGTATCACCGGCGTAAGCGAAATCGTTTACAATCCCTCCTATGAAGAACTCTTTGCCGAGGAGACCAAGAAAGAGCTGACCGGCTATGAGGTCGGTCAGGTCACCGAGCTGGACGCCGTGAATGTCATGACCGGCATTTACACCGGCCGTTCTCCCAAGGACAAGTACATCGTCATGGACGAAAATTCCAAGGACACCGTGTGGTGGACCACGGAAGGCTATAAGAACGACAACCATCCCATGAGCGAGGATGTGTGGGCCAAGGTGAAGGACATCGCCGTCAGCGAGCTGTGCAACAAGCGCCTATTCGTGGTGGACGCCTTCTGCGGCGCCAACAAGGACACCCGCATGGCCGTCCGCTTCATCATGGAGGTGGCTTGGCAGGCCCACTTCGTGGAGAATATGTTCATCAAGCCCACCGCTGAGGAGCTGGCGAACTTCGAGCCCGACTTTGTGGTCTACAACGCCTCCAAGGCTAAGGTGGAGAACTTTAAGGAGTTGGGCCTGAACTCCGAGACCTGCGTGGCCTTCAACATCACCTCCCGTGAGCAGGTCATCATCAACACCTGGTACGGCGGCGAGATGAAGAAGGGTATGTTCTCCATGATGAACTACTATCTGCCCCTGAAGGGCATCGCCTCCATGCACTGCTCCGCCAACACCGACATGAACGGCGAGAATACCGCCATCTTCTTCGGCCTGTCCGGCACCGGCAAGACCACCCTCTCCACCGACCCCAAGCGCCTGCTCATCGGCGACGACGAGCACGGCTGGGACGACAACGGCGTGTTCAACTTCGAAGGCGGCTGCTATGCCAAGGTCATCAATCTGGATAAGGATTCCGAGCCTGACATCTACAACGCCATCCGCCGCGACGCCCTGCTGGAGAACGTCACCGTGGATGAGAACGGCAAGATCGACTTCAACGACAAGTCCGTTACCGAGAATACCCGCGTCAGCTATCCCATCGACCACATCAAGAACATCGTGCGTCCCATCTCCGCCGCTCCCGCCGCGAAGAACGTGATCTTCCTGTCCGCCGACGCCTTCGGCGTGCTGCCTCCCGTGTCCATCCTGACTCCGGAGCAGACCCAGTACTACTTCCTGTCCGGCTTCACCGCCAAGCTGGCCGGTACCGAGCGGGGCATCACCGAGCCCACCCCGACCTTCTCCGCCTGCTTCGGCCAGGCCTTCCTGGAGCTGCATCCCACCAAGTATGCCGAGGAGCTGGTGAAGAAGATGGAGCTGTCCGGCGCCAAGGCGTATCTGGTCAACACCGGTTGGAACGGCACCGGCAAGCGCATCTCCATCAAGGATACCCGTGGTATCATTGACGCCATCCTGTCCGGCGCCATCAAGACCGCGCCTACCAAGATGATCCCCCACTTCAACTTCGAGGTGCCCACCGCGCTGCCCGGTGTGGATCCCGCCATCCTCGATCCCCGCGACACCTATGCCGACGCCGCCGAGTGGGAGACCAGGGCACAGGATCTGGCCAGCCGCTTCGTGAAGAACTTCGCCAAGTATGAGACCAACGAGGCCGGTAAGGCTCTGGTCAAGGCCGGTCCCGAGGCGTAAAAAGCGCACACCGCGTATCAGGCAATACTGAACAAAAATACCGGAAGCTGTCGGCTTCCGGTATTTTTCTGCGGGAAAACATTGACATAATAGCGGATATATGGTACTTTCAAGTAGAAAAATGGTGAAAAGGGGAGAAGAACATGCTGGAAGTGAAGCTCTTGATCTCTGATCTGGATTATGACGGCGTGGTGGATCTGGTGGTGCCCGCAGTGTCCAAAAAGCTCAGAACCAGAAAGGGACTGGTGGGCCGGCTTGCGTGGAAGCAGGAGAAGCTGCTGCGGATGGCTCACAAATTCCTCGGAAAAAAGGATCAGGACGAGCGTGACCAGTTCGTGGCGGATATGGCCGCGAAGAAGCGCAGCCTGATCGTGGAGAAGGTCTCGGCACTGGCGGAGAAAAAGGGCGTAAACGTCCAGATCTGTGACATCTCCGTAAAGAAGATCTGAACCATCGCAAAAAGGGGAGAGGAGCGATCCTCTCCTTTTCGTTATTTTCTCAATAAAAGTTGAGGTACGGTTGAAGAAAAGTTGATGTACCGCTATGATAGTTATGGTATACTGATTTGGAAAACAGCCGATACAGGAGGTTCCCATGTTTAAAATATTGATCGCAGAGGACGACCGCGAGCTGCGGCAGCTGTTCCAGCATGTGCTGACCAAAAACGGGTACAGCGTCGTCGGTGTCTCCAACGGGGAGGAAGCGCTGCACGCCCTCGATACCAGCTATTACGATCTCATTATATCCGATATCATGATGCCGAAGATGGACGGCTATCAGCTGGTCAGTGCGCTGCGGGAGGCAGGCATGACCACGCCTGTCATGATGATCACCGCCAAGGATGCCTTTGACGATATGCGTCTGGGCTTTCTCTCCGGCAGCGATGACTATATGGTGAAGCCCGTTAATATCAACGAGATGGTGCTGCGTGTGGGTGCGCTGCTGCGTCGGGCACAGATGGCCAACGAGCGGCGTCAGGTCATCGGCGGCACGGTGCTAGAGTGCGACTCTCTGTCCGTCCACACCGGCAAGGAGACCATGACGCTGCCCCAGAAGGAGTTCATGCTGCTCTATAAAATGGTGTCCTTCCCCGGACGCATCTTCACACGCCAGCAGCTGATGGATGACATCTGGGGTTACAGTTCCGAGACGGACACCCATACGGTGGACGTTCACATCGGACGCCTGCGGGAGCGGTTCCGGGACAATCCGGATTTCAAGATCGTCACCATGCGGGGCGTAGGCTATAAGGTGGTGAAGCTGTGAAAAAGGAGCTTACCCCAAAGGTCACGCTGCGGGTCAAGTTTTTCCTGATCTGCATGGCAGAGTTCGTCGTGGTGGTGCTGCTGTCGGAGCTGGCGGGCTGGCTCCTGCGGCGCTGGCTGGGCGTTACGCTCAGTATTCCCATCTTCGTGTGGGCTATCCTGTTCAGTATCGTGGTGGGCGGCGCCATCACCAAATTCATCACCCAGTCCTTCATCGACCCCATCACACAGCTGGGAAAGGCCATGAAGGAGGTGGCCGACGGCAACTTTCAGGTGACCGCGCAGTGCCGCAGTAAGCTGAAGGATGTCAACGACATCTATGACAGTTTCAACCTGATGGTCAAGGAGCTGGCCGCCACAGAGACGCTTCAGACCGATTTTATCTCCAATGTGTCCCACGAGTTCAAAACGCCCATCAACGCCATCGAGGGCTATGCCTCACTGCTGCAGGATCACCAGCAGTCGCAGGACGAGCAGGATGCGTACATTGAGAAGATCCTGTTCAATACCCACCGGCTCTCCACGCTGACCGGCAATATCCTGCTGCTGTCCAAGATCAACAACCAGTCCATCCATCCGCAGCGCACGGTTTTCCGCCTTGACGAGCAGGTGCGGCAGGCCATCGTGGCGCTGGAGCAGAAATGGACGGAAAAGGACATTGACTTCGACGTGGAGCTGGACAAGATCTCATACAGCGGCTATGAGAGCCTGCTGCTCCATGTGTGGAGCAACCTGATCGACAACGCCATCAAGTTTGATCCGCAGGGCGGCATGATCGCGCTGCGACTGCGGCAGGTGGAGGGGACTGCCGTGTTTACCATCGACGACAACGGCCCCGGCGTCGCGCCGGAGGAGCAGGAGCGTATCTTCCACAAGTTCTATCAGAGTGACAACTCCCATGTGATGGACGGCAACGGTCTGGGCCTTCCGCTGGTCAAGAAGATCGCGGAGTTCAGCGGCGGCACGGTCACACTGGAAAATCTTCCGGAAGCCGGATGCCGCTTTACGGTGCGGCTGCCCTTATAAGCAAAAAAGTATCCCGGTCTGCAGGACCGGGATACTTTTTTGCGCCGAAAGTTCAACAAAGCTTGATGTTGAATTGAGGTTTTGTTGCAGCTTTCCTTTTAAAATGAGAAAAAAGATGGAACACTAGGCAAGAGGGAAGGAGGAACATGCTGTGAAATTTCTGCGCTGCGCCCTGTATCTGGCGGCCACCGGTATCGCCGCATTTCTGATGGGACGGCTGCTGCCAAAGCAATGGTTTCGCGGCGACGCCTTTCCCTACCGCTGCTCACCCAAGGAGCAAAAGCTGTTCCGCGCCCTCCGTGTAAAGGAGTGGCAGAGCCGTGTGCCGGACATGAGCCGTATTCTTCCGGGGCTGATGCCTGCGAAAAAGCTGACGGCAGAGACCTTCAGCGACCTGCCCCTCATGATTCAGGAGACCTGCGTGGCGGAGCTCATCCACACGCTGCTGTCGGTGACGGGGCTTGCCTGCCTTGCCATCTGGCCCGGCTTGGGCGGCATTGCGGTCACTGTCGTCTATATTCTGCTGGGCAATTTGCCCTTTATCATCATTCAGCGGTACAACCGTCCAAGGCTGGAAAGGCTATTGACTTTACAGCAAAGGAAACAGGAAAGGAAGGACACCCATGCGCACGCTGATACTGAGCTGCAATACGGGCGAGGGGCATAACTCCTGCGCCAGGGCCATACAGGAAGCGTATCTGGATCGGGGAGAAGAATGTGAGATCGTGGAGGCGCTGCAATTTATCTCCAAACACGCCTCCCGCTTTATTGCCGACTGGCACTCCCGCATTTACCGCCATGCACCGAAGCTGTACGGCGCGGGCTACCGCAATGTGGAGAACCGCACCTCGCTGTTCCGGGAGGGCACCACCGTATACCGCTATCTGACCTTCGGCTCTGAGCGGCTGTACAGTTTCATCTGCGCCGGGGATTACGATG
Source organism: bacterium (assembly GCA_963640475.1). Lineage (GTDB taxonomy): Bacteria > Bacillota > Clostridia > Oscillospirales > Oscillospiraceae > Vescimonas. The sequence continues at coordinate 7,588 of CAVHYW010000065.1, forward strand.
CTGTCATCTGTACCCATGTTTTCCCGGCACTGGCGGTAACGGCCATGCTGGAGCGGCACCCTATGCCGCTTCTTACCGGCTTTGTTGCCACAGACTACACATGCAGTCCCAGCGTAGAGGATTCTGCGCTGGACTACTACTTCATCCCCGACGAGACGCTGAAGGACGAGTTTGCCGCCTGCGGCGTGCCCCGTGAAAAGCTGGTGGCCAGCGGTATTCCCGTGAAACCGGCGTTTTACCGCTTCACCGATAAAGCCGCCGCCAAGGCGGAGCTGGGCATATCTGACAATCACCAGCATGTTCTGATGATGTGCGGCAGCATCGGCTGCGGCCCGATCCGGGAGCTGACGGAGGAGCTTGCCATCCGCCTGACGCCGGAGCAGGAGCTGACGGTGGTCTGCGGCGCTAACGAGGAGCTGTACGGCAAGCTGCAAAAGCACTGTGCCGGAAACCGGCATCTCCATATTCACGGCATGGTACACAACGTGCCGCAGCTGATGCACAGTGCCGATGTATTCCTGACCAAGCCCGGCGGATTGAGCACCACCGAAGCCGCCGCCTGCGGCCTGCCTATGGTGCTGGTGGATACCGTGGCGGGCTGTGAGGGCCACAATCTGGACTTTTTCCTGCGGCAGGGCGGCGCAGTTACCGCTAAGACGCCCAAGCTGCTGGCGGATACCGCCATGGCCTTGCTGGCCGATCCAGAGCGCCTGCGGCAGATGTCTGCGGCGATCCACCGTCCGGATGATGAAACGCCCGCCCGGAAGATATGCCGCCTTATGCATGGCCAAAAGGCGGCTATCCCCCACGAAGAACGCTATGCCTGAGAACGGAAATGTCTATCATATCCTTTTTATCCCCAACAAGGAAGAAGCGCCTGTGCGATGCACAGGCGCTTCTTCCTTGTATTTTGTCAATCAATGGGGATCAGCTCGCCAACGACCACATAACGGGCGTCGGAGAACTCATAGGAGCAGGTGGACAGCGTCACCGTTTTTCCGGTGGGGATGCCATAGCTGGACTTGAAGTCGGACTTTGCGGCCATCGCCTCCAGCTGGGACTGCGTCAGGGAGGTGTTGTAGACCTCGTCGTCATGCTCGCAGACGAAGCCCGCGAACAGCTGCAGCTTGTAGTTCTGGGAAGGCGTATAGATATACATGTACGGATGGGCGGCGTAGTAGCCCTTATCCGTGTGATAGTTCCGCAGACCGGCAAACATCATACCGGTCTTCATGTTGTGACCGTAGATGATGGTGTTGTTGTCGGAGAAGCTGCTGCTGTTGACCTGTTCAATGAAAATACTGCCGTTGCTGTTGCTGTTGCCGTACAGGTCATGGCTCAGGTAATACTCATTGCCCTTGCCGTACTGGATCGCATGCTGAATCTTCGTGTTCGCCGCATAGATATATCCCACCACATCGGGATAGTCGGCGCACAGCTTGTCGAAATCCACATCGATCGAGTCTTTGTCAGGCTCTGTTTGACTATCGTTGTTTTTATCGTCGCCGTTGCTGTCTGGCGTGTTGGTGTTATCCTGATCGCCGCTTGGCTTTGTATAGTCGGAGATCACGCCGTTCTGCGCATCGGCCGCTGCGGCCTGCTCTTTGAAGTAGCTGATGATCTTCACAGCGGAGAACACCAGAATACCCACCAGCACCAACAGGATCACATAGTACAGCGCCTTGCTCTTTTTTCTCCTTCTTCTGCGGCGGGGCTGTCCCTCACTGCGCTGGCCGGCGCTGCGTTGGCCGCCGCTGACGCGCTTGCCGCCTTCGGGATAGTCGCGGTAATTATCGTTTCTTGAATTGTTCATCTAACAAGCCTCCTTGTCATCTTTGCTATTGTAGCAGATTGCGTCGGGATTTGCAAGCTGTATCGGAAATTTCCCTTTACTTGATGGGGTAAATGAGATAGAATAGCCTCAGGAAAACGTTGCAAAGGAGTATCCGTCATGATCTATTTCAACAGTGACTATCTGGAGGGCGCTCACAGCGCTATTATGGAGCGTCTGGCCCAGACCAATATGATGCAGACCATCGGTTACAGTGAGGATGAGATCTGCGCCGCGGCCCGCGAGAAGATCAAGGCCGCCTGCCATGCGCCTAATGCCGATGTGCATTTCCTTGTGGGCGGCACCCAGACCAATACCACTGTCATCGCTTCGATCCTGCGTCCCTGGCAGGGCGTGCTGTCCGCCGTCAGCGGCCATATCAACTGCCATGAGACCGGCGCCATCGAGTCCACCGGCCACAAGGTCATCACGCTGCCTACCGATGACGGCAAGATCACTGCCCAGCAGATCGCCGATTATGTAGAGTGGCATAAGCACGATGAATCCACCGAGCATATCGTTCAGCCCGGCATGGTTTACATCTCCCAGCCCACCGAGACCGGTATGCTGTACAGCAAGGCAGAGCTGACCGCTATCTACGATATCTGCCGCGCCTATGGCCTGCCCCTGTTCATCGACGGCGCACGTCTGGGCTATGGTCTGGTGTGCGACGCCAACGACATCACCCTGCCGGAGCTGGCCCGTCTGTGCGATGTGTTCTACATCGGCGGCACCAAGGTGGGTGCGCTGTTTGGCGAGGCAGTGGTCATTATGAACCCGGCATTGAAGAAGGATTTCCGCTTCATGATGAAGCAGCGGGGCGGTATGCTGGCCAAGGGCCGTCTGCTGGGCATCCAGTTCGACACCCTGTTTACCGACGATCTGTACTTCAAGATCGCCCGCAATGCCATCGATATGGCTTTCCAGATCCGGGATATTTTCGTTTCCAACGGCTATCCGCTGCTGTTCGATTCTCCCACCAACCAGCAGTATCCGATCATTCCCGACGAAGAGCTGGCCATTCTCGGCAAGGAGTTTGGCTATGAGTATTGGACGCGGGTAGACGAGACCCACTCCGGCGTCCGTTTCTGCGGCAGCTGGGCCACAAAACAGGAAAATGTGGATGCGCTGCGCGCCGCCGTCAATGCCCTGAAAGGCAAGCGCTGAAAAATAATCCTAATATATAGACGCAAAAATACCGCCAAAGGTTTCACCTCTGGCGGTATTTTTTTCTTATATTTTGAAAATTATCCGCTTGACCGGCGCGAAAGATCACGGCTGTCTATCACGCCGCCCAGCGCGTCACGGCTCACCGGATGATGCTCTGCCTTTGCGGCGGAGCAGTCCCGCAGCGCCACCCGTGTCCATGCGGTGGCGTCGTAGGGTTGAAGGTACAGCTCGCGCCGGTGCAGGTCGTACATCACCGTGTACTGGGTGTAGCCGTCGCTGCTGCCTGCCGGCATCCCTGCCGCTTCCAATCTGCGGTAGTGGTAAACGCCCCGGCTGCGGGGCTCGAACACGGTGCGGATCAGCCCGCTGCCCAGCGGCAGCATCTGTCCGTCGTCCATCCATTGACCGTCGTGGTTCAGGGCTTTCAGCACGGCCAGCCGCACGAAACGGTCATAGGGCGCGTAGGATGCCGGGAGCACGCCGCTTTGCGTCAAATGCGGCGCGCTGGGATCGCCGGATAGCCGCACGCCCTCCCATGCCGGTTGGGTAATGGGACAGTCATCGCCGCCCCGATGCAGCTCCGGCGATTGGGACAGGAACCACCGCAGATTATCCAGCTGGCGGGGATAGGGAGGGGAGTTGGTCATCACGCCGATGCTGTCGGCATGATAGGCTTGCAGCTGCCCCGGATGCGCCGGGTCAGCCGCTTCCAGCACCACCGTCCGGCCCGCAGCGTCAGCAAAGAAATAGTGCATCGTGGCGGGAACACTGCCGTTCTCTGTCGGCACGTCTGTGACGAGAATGGTTTTAGCTACTTCACACACTTCGCTAATGTCCCGGCAGGCGGCCAGCAGCGCGGTGACCAGCTCCATGCCCATCACGCCGGTATGACCGTCCGGTGCTTTGCTGACGCTGGTGCCTTCCTCCAGAAGCAGCAGTCCGCCCGCCAGACCTTCGCTGTTGATGCCGTCCAGCAGCCAGCTGTCCTGCCTGTTGTAGGTGATGCCCAGCAGCGGGTACTGTGTCCGCAGAGAACCGCCGCTTGCGGGAATGTCCGCCCCGGCAGGGAAGGACACCACGTGTGCGCCTGCGTCCCACACGCTGGTGTGCAGGTCGCAGGTGCGGAACCAGTAGGGAAGGCCCTGCTTCGAGGTCAGCTTGACACAGGAGCAGGCTGGGATCATGTTTGGTAAGCGTTCCATCACATCGATCTCCTTTCGATGGGTGCTGGTTTTCCGATTATGTTCAGTATGCCCGAGAACGATTGGGATTATCGAATATCCTATGTCGCCCTCTACTTACCAGTCCGGGCAGCTTTCACTGTCTAGTCCAGCTAATAAAAAGCAAGAGGTTTTTGAAAAAAATTAGCTCTGCAAAAAAG
>CAVHYW010000066.1:0-11734 GCA_963640475.1 bacterium
GGTCCTGGGCGGCGTCGTGGGTTCCTCCCGCGCCTGCGTGGACGCCGGCTGGATCAGCGCTGACCATCAGGTCGGCCAGACCGGCAAGACCGTCCATCCCAAGGTCTATGTTGCTCTGGGTATCTCCGGCGCTATCCAGCACAAGGCTGGTATGCAGGATTCCGAGTGCATCATCGCCGTCAACAAGAACGAGACCGCTCCCATCTTCGAGGTTGCCGATTACGGCATCACCGGCGACCTGTTCAAGGTCGTTCCCGAGTTGATCGAGTCCATCAAGGCCGCCAAGGCTGCGAAATAAGAGGTTCCTCCCTCATGAAAAACAGGCTGTCACGTTTCGTTACAGCCTGTTTTTTACTCCCATAACCGTGCATTTTCATGCTGCAGCAGGGCATTTTCATGTCAAAGCAGCCCGTTTTCATGTCACAGCAAGGCGATTTCATGTCACAGCGGGGCGTTTTCGTGCCGTTTCTTGACCTTTCCGGAGGTTTTTGCTATACTGTTTTCTCGTTGAAAAGGAGGTGGAGCCTATGGACGCTCACGACCTGCACATTCAGCTGGACCCCGCCAAGCGGGCCAGCGACGATATCTATGAACAGCTCCGCGCCCTCATCACCTCCGGCGCGCTGAAGCCCGGCGACCGGCTGCCCTCGGAGCGGGCCATGATGGCGGAGCTGCAGCGCAGCCGCCCCACCATCCGGGAGGCGCTGAAGCGGCTGGAGCAGGGCGGCTACATCTCCTCCACGCAGGGCGCATCCGGCGCGGTGGTGCAGGAGCTGAGCCTGCACGCCGCCGAGGAGCCACTGAAGGACATGATCCAGCTCAGTCAGGTGTCCCTTTCCGAGCTGAACGAATACCGCCAGAGCAACGACTCCACCATCGCCGCGTGGGCCGCCAAGCGCCGCACGGAGGCCGATCTGACCGACCTGCGCCGGTGCGTCGCCGAAGCGGAGACGGCGCTGGCGGACTATGAGCGGTTCATTGAGCTGGACGTCTGCTTCCACAGCCTGCTGGCGCGGGCCAGCGCCAACCGGGTGGCCATGATCGTCACGGAGGTGCTGGGCAACGTGGAAAAGGAGACGCTGCGCAGCAAGATGCTGACCCTCTCCCCGGAGGGACGGATCGATCTGGGCCGCCGTATTCTGGACACCCACACCATCATTCTCAAAGCCATCGAGCAGCAGGACAGCCGGGCCGCCCGCAGCGCCATGCGCACCCACACCGAGGCGGCAGGCCGCGACCTGCAGGTATAAGGAGGGGCCGACATGACCTTACAGCAGCTGAAATACGTCTCCATGGTGGAAAAGTGCGGCTCCTTCAGCCGGGCTGCCCAGAAGCTGTACGTCTCCCAGCCCAGCATCAGCAATCTGGTGAACGCGCTGGAGGAGGAGCTGGGCATCACCATCTTTACCCGTTCCTCCACCGGTATCGCCATCACCAACGAGGGCCGGGAGCTCTTAAAGCTCAGCAACCGGCTGCTGCGGGATGCCGACTACATCAGCGAATACTTCCACAGCGATACCGAGGGGCCGAAGCCCACCTTCTTCGTCAGCAGCCAGCACTACGATTTTGTGGTGAGCGCCTTTGAGGAGTTCGTGGACGGGCTGGACGCGGAGCGGTATACGCTGGGCCTGAACCAGACCCAGACCGCCGCCGTCATCGAGGACGTGCGCAAGCAGTACAGTGACCTTGGCGTCATCTTCCTGTCGGACGTGAACCGCCGCCACATGATGAAGGTGCTGGAGGACAACAATCTGGAGTTCCACGCCGTGACCCAGGCCGCGCCCCACGCCTTTCTCTCCGTGACCCACCCGCTGGCAAAGCGGGAGAGCGTCACGCCGGAGGAACTGATGGACTATCCCTGCATCGTGTATGAGCAGAACGCCGATTCCCCCGGCTTTTTCTCCGAGGAGATGATGCTGCCCAACTTCTATCCCCGGAAGGTGGTCTACATCAGCGACCTGTACGTCAGTACGGCGCTGATGCGCAGCTGCAACGCCTACGACATCGGCACCGGCGTTATTTCGCCCCGGCTGGCACAGGAGGTGGCCTGCGTGCCCATCGACACCGATGACCGGGTGGACATCGGCTGGATCGGCATACGGGGCCGGATGCTGCGGCCCATCGAGCGGGCTTTTTTGGACTGCATGTCCCGGCAGCTGGGCACGGCCAAGGGGTAAAGCTTTTGGCTATGGGCCGCCATAAGTTCGCGGTATTTCCCTATTCGCACAAAATGTGATATGCTGACAGGCAAGAAAACCAAGCTGCCTGTCAGCATATTTTTTATGGAGGTGCGCTATGAGCCAGTTGATCATGAAGCATCCGGAATTCCAGCCGGAGAACGTAAAATTCGACACCGTGGAGGTCCACGCCGGTGAGCCCCGGGATCCCTACGGTTCCCTGATCCCGCCCATCTATCAGACCTCTACCTTCTATTTCGATTCCACTGACGACGCCGTGGAGGCGTGCAGCGACTACGCCGAGAGCTTCGCCTACAGCCGCATCACCAACCCGTCCCTTGACTACATGGAGCAGAAGCTGGCGGCGCTGGAGCACGGCAAGGGCGCGGTGTCCTACGCCTCCGGTATGGGCGCGGTGGCCGGTGCGCTGTTCGCGGCGCTGAAATGCGGCGACCACGTCATCTTCACCAAGGCCAAGTACTCCGGCACCGAGGATATCACCAGCGACTGGCTGCCCCGGTTCGGCATTGAACACGACTCCTTCCGGGCCGACCATCTGGAGGAACTGGAGCCTCTTATCAAGCCCAACACCAAGGTCATCTATGTGGAGACGCCTGCCAACCCCACCATGGTGCTGGTGGATCTGGCCGAGGTGGCCAGGATCGCCCACCTCCACGGTGTGAAGGTATTTGTGGACAACACCTTCGCCACTCCCTACAACACCAATCCCCTTGATCTGGGCGTGGATGTGGTCATCCACAGCCTGACCAAGTACATCGGCGGCCATGGCGACCTGCTGGGCGGCGCGGTGATCTCCAACGACACCGAGTTCCTGCGCCAGTGCCGTCTGGGCACGCTGATGCACTTCGGCGCGGTGATGGCGCCCTTTACCGCATTCCTGATCTGCCGGGGCATCAAGACGCTGGGCGTCCGTATGCGGCAGTACAATGAAAACGCTTTGAAGATCGCCCGGTGGCTGGAGGCCGATCCCCGCATCGAGACGGTGCGCTATCCCTTTCTGGAGTCCAACCCCCAGTACGACATCGCCAAGAAGCAGATGCGTGGCGGCGGCGGTATGATAACCTTCGACGTGAAGGGTGGTCTGGAGGCCGGCAAGAAGTTCATCAACAGCCTGAAGCTGTGCACGCTGGCGGTCTCTCTGGGCGACACGGAGACGCTGGTGGAGCAGGCGGCGGCCATGACCCACACCATGATCCCCAGGGAGGTGCGGGAGGCTGCGGGCATCACCGACGGCATGATCCGCATGTCCGTGGGTCTGGAGGATCCCGACGATATCATCGCCGATCTGGATCAGGCGCTGGGCCATTGAGAAGGGAGGATGCACCATGGAATTTTTCGTACAGCAGGCCGTGCTGGACGCGGGCGTGAAAATTTTGTTCCCCGTGATCCGGGGCATGGACAACACGGTGGAATCCGATGAGTGGAAAGCCTACCGCACGCAGAAGCTCCACGAGCTTTATGAGCAGTACGCGGAGCTGGACGTGCACGCCGACCCGGTGCTGGAGGGCTTCAACATTCTCCACGACGAGACGGGCGTGAAGCGGCGGAAGAATATCCCCGCCAGCGAGAACCTCATCAAGCTGCTGAAGAAGAATCAGGGCGAGATGTTCTATATCAACACGGCGGTGGATGTGTATAACCTGCTGTCGCTGGAGAGCAAGCTGGCGCTGGGCGCTCACAACATCGACAGGGTGGACGGCAACGTGACGCTGCGGTTCACCGACGGCAGCGAGCGGTTCGTGCCGCTGGGCCAGACGGAGCCCATCCCTGTCGCGCCCCATGAGTACTGCTACTGCGACGACAGCAACGAGGTGCTGTGCCGCCTTGAGATCCGGCAGGTGAACAAGACAGCGGTGGACGAGACGGCTAGGAACGTATTCTACATCGTGCAGGGCAATAAGGCCACGCCTGACGAGCTTTTGTGGGACACCGCCCGCAAGCTGATTGCGGACACGGAAAAGTACTGCGGCGGCAGCGGCGAGACCGTTGTACCGCAGGTGATATAAATAGAAGGAAACGGGGCCGGAAGGCCCCGTTTCCTTCTGTAAAAGTCACGGAAAACAATGGCGTATTGACGAAAAGGCCGTTTTGCACTATAATTCTGATATACTCAGCGCGCGTCCGGCTGCGACGGAGGCGCAAAAAAGGAGGAACCCATCGTGAAATTGACGAGATATCTGTCCGCCGCACTGGCGCTGGTTCTGGCGTTGAGCCTGACGGCCTGCGGCGCTGTCAGCAAGAAGTTTGAGCGGGGCGTCGTGGACGGCCAGACCTACACCAGCACATTCTTGGGCCTGAGCTGCACCGTCCCGGCGGAGTTCAGCTATCTGACCGACGCGGAGATCGCGGAGATCAACAACATCGCCGCCGACACGCTGAGCGATACGGACCTGGCCCAGCAGTTACAGGACAATCTGGAAAACGGCAGCCAGGTGCAGGACATGTACGCCATGACCGAGGGCGGCCTGCAGACCATCAATGTGCTGTTGAGCAAGGTGGACGCGCAGGGCGCGGAGGTGGATATGGCGGCCTTTGCCGATTTGGGCATGGAGCAGTCCAAGACGGCCTATCAGTCTATGGGCATGACCGACGTGGAGGCCAGCCGCGAGACCGTTACCTTTATGGGCCAGTCGTATGAGGCCATCCGCCTGACGGCTACCTACGACGGCAACGCGCCGGTCTACTGTATGCAGATATGCATGCAGGAGGGCGACTATGTGTGCGTGGTAACCTTTACCAGTTACATTGAGGACACCACCGCGGACATGATGGGCTATTTCTCCCTGCTGAGCACGGAGACGGAGTAAAGACAGCATGGCCGTGCCGCCTTTGGCGGCACGGCCTTTTTATTTTGCGGCAAACGGTTGACCGGACGGCGGTTTTACGGTACACTGTGCTTACAGAGAACCGCGATTCTATTTTTTGGAGGGAGAAACAATGGAAAATTTGATCCCCGCGTTGATCGTGGCCGCAGTAGGTGCGCTGATGGTATGGCTGGGCCTCCGCAACCGAAAGGGCGCTATCAAGGCTTATGAGGGCGACAGGCAGCGCTATACCGGCACCGTCACCATGACGGTGGTGGATCTGAGGGAAGAGGACGTGGAACGCTGGGAGGATCAGGAGGACGGCACCAGCCGTCTGGCGCGGTACACGTTCCATCTGCCCACCTATGAGTACACGGTGGACGGCAAGACCTACACCTATTCCAGCAATCAGGACTGGGGCAGCAATAAGGGCGTGGGACGGCAGAAAACGGGCTATTACGATCCCAAGCGGCCCGACATGATCCGGGAGGATAAGCCCCGCAAGCCCCTGCTGGGCGGCGGGATATTCTTCGCGTTCGCGGCGTTCTGCCTGCTGGCGGAGATCCTGCTGGTTCGGGAGATGATCCTCTGGGGCCTGTAAGCAGCGGGAAAATCAATCATATTCGGAAAAGCTGCGCCATACGGCGCGGCTTTTTTGTCGCTGTTTGGCAGGGGGCGTCTGTTGACAAATGTGCTTTTTAGAAGTATAATCTGCGATACATAATATGCGATATACATTAAAGGCTTTGATTGGCGGAAAGGATGTGTCTTATGGCTCCGAAGAATAAGTTCACAAAGAAAGAAATGGTAGAAGCGGCGCTGCGGGTCGTGCGGGCCAGGGGGATCGGCGGGCTGACGGCAAAGACGATGGCGGATGAGCTGGGCACCTCCACACAGCCGGTCTTTACCGCCTTTGGCTCCATGGATGGCATCAAGCGGGAGGTTTATGCCGCCGCCATAGACGTATATGACCGCTATGCGGACGCGGGTCTGCGGGAGGAGATCCCCTTCCTCGGCGTGGGGAGGCAGTATGTCCGGTTCGCGCGGGAGGAGCCGGAGCTTTACCGGCTGCTGTTCCTGACGCAGTCGCGGGAATACGGCGCCATGCAGGCGATGCAGCATTTGCAGGCGCTTGTCCGTCCCACGCTGATGGCGGTCTATCACATTACCGCCGGAGAAGCGGATGTGTATTTCCGTGACCTGTGGCTGGTGGCGCACAGCCTGTCCACGCTGATCGTGACCGGCGACTGCCCCTATTCCGACCGGGAGCTGGGGCAGATATTGACCGGCTTCAGCGTCAGCATCTGCAAGGCCATCAAGGAGATCCCCGGCTTTGCGGCGGGGACATTTGACCGCGACGCGGCGTTTCGCGCGCTGGTCGAAGGGTAAGCAGGGGTGACCGGATATGGAGATCAAACGATTAGAGCGGGAAGCCTACGCGGGCAAAAGGTTTACCGCACGGTATCAGACAAGTGGGTATTACGACATTTCTCCGGCGGAAGAGGGCTTTCAGATCACCTATACGCCCTTTACGGCGCCGGTGGAGCGCTCCTTTGACGATGTGTTCTTCGGCGAGTGGCTGGAGGAGCCGGTGGCCTTCGGTGCGTTTGAGGACGGGCGGCTGATCGGCTATGTGGAGGGCTCGCCGGAGACGTGGAACGGCCGCTTCCGGATCAGCAATATCTGTCTGTTTGACAATGGCGAGCGCCGCCGCGGCGTCGGCACGATGCTGATGGCGGTCATACAGAAGGAAGCGGCAGCCTCCGATGCGCGAATGATCGTGCTGGAGACGCAGTCCTGCAATGAGACCGCCATCGGGTTTTACCGGAAGAACGGCTTTGCCATCATCGGCTTTGACCTGTACGCCTACTCCAACACCGATCCGGAGCGGCACGAGGTCAGAGTGGAAATGGGAAAGAAATTGCAACAATTAGAACAGGTGGTGCGTATCTGATATGAAGGAACGGATCGTTGACGAAGAGATCAGGCTGATCCCCTACTACCGGAATGACGCGGTGTCGCTCCCGTGGTATCAGGATCCGGATGTCTGCAAGCAGGTGGATAACCGGGATAAGCCCTATGATCTGGCGCTGCTGCACAGCATGTATGACTATCTCTGCGCCAACGGCGAGTGCTACTATATCCAGTATAAGGGCGTGCTGGTGGGGGACGTGTCCCTGCGGGATACTGCGGAGGTGGCCATTGTGGTCTGCAAGGCGTACCAGAACAGGCATATCGGGTGGCGCTGCATTCTGGATATGCTGAAGCTGGCCGGAGAAAAGGGCATGGAGCGGGTAACGGCCAACATCTATTTCTTCAACCGGCAGAGCCGCCGCATGTTCCTGTCCGTCGGCTTTGAGCAGACCGGCGAGGAATGGTACGAGTACCGCCTACGGCCCTGAACCGGGGAGGATGACCACAAGACGCAGAGAAAGGAAAAGAGATGAAGCATACGAACTTTGAGATCGTCCGCGCACAGGCGCAGGACGCCGCCGAGCTGTTGGAGTATCTGAAAACCATCGGCGGGGAAACGGATAACCTCAGCTTCGGCCCGGAGGGCGTGCCGCTTGGCCTTGAGGAGGAACAGGCCTACCTCAGCATGCAGGCGCAGTCCCATGACCATATGCAGCTGTTTGCCAAGGTGAACGGCGAGATCATCGGCACCGCCAGCCTGAACCGCAAGCCCAACCGCATGCATCACCGGGCGGAGTTCGGCATCAGCCTGAAAAAGGCGTGGTGGGGCTGCGGCGCAGCGTCCGCCCTGACGGAGCGCATCCTTGCTTTCGCAAGGGAGAGCGGGGTGGAGCAGGTCAACCTTGAGGTGCGCAGCGACAACAGACGGGCCATTGCACTGTATGAAAAGTTCGGCTTTCGCAAGCTGTGTACGTTCCCCGGCTTCTTTAAGATCAAGGGGGAGCTGGTGGATTTTGATTTGATGAACCTCGACCTCGCCGCGCAAAGTGAGACTATCTGAATTTACGCATAAGGAGACATACATATGAACCAATTGATCGGCTGCTGCGGACTGGACTGCGAAGCATGCGACGCCCGGATCGCGACCATCACGAATGACAACGCCCTGCGCGAAAAGACCGCTGCCCTGTGGACCCAACTCAACGGGGTGACCATCACGCCGGACATGATCCACTGCACCGGCTGCCGCGTGGAGGGCGTGAAAACGCCTTTCTGCGACATGCTCTGTCCCGTCCATAACTGCGTTCGGGAGAAGGGGCTGGATACCTGTGCCGACTGTGAGCAAATGGACGGATGTCCGACGCTGGGGCGCATCGCCGCAAATACGCCGTCCGTTCTGGAGCGGCTGGAGCAGCTCCGCCGAACGGAGTAACGCAAAAATGACCCAAAAAGGAGACACCATAAATCATATGAAAAAGACAACATTGACGCTGCTGATTGCGGTATTGCTGATTGCCGTTTTGATGACGGGCTGCACGAAGCTGACCGAAGTAAAAAACAACACGCCTTCGACCCCGGACGCTCCGGCGGAGGTCGGGGAGTACGGCGTGTATGTGAAGCTGGAGCGGGATGACGCCAGCGCTATCTACATCCACGGCGGCAGCTTCTCCAAGGTGTGCGAGAACGCCGACGGCTCGCCGCTGAAGGCCGGGGAATGGATCTTCACCGGCGAGGATCTGGTGGAGCTCTCCCGGAAAGAGCACTGCTCCATCCTCTTTACCGTGGGCGCGACGGCGGCGGACGATACGCTGCTGGGTGAGGGCACGTTCCTCTACGACGAATCGCAGGGAAAGCTGTATGTGACCATCAGCGCCGACGGTGTGACCTGTTCCACCTCCGACGCGCCCGACGCTGTGGCCGATGTGCCGCCGGTGCTGACGCTGCCCATTCTGGACGAGATCGATGAGACCGTGACGGTGGGTACCTCCGGCTCCTCGCTGACGGCCATACAGGCGGCGGTCAAGCTGATCGAATGGGGCACGGATGCCGGTCTTGACACGCAGGAGATCGGCGACGCGGCCACCACATGGCTGGCGGCGAAAAACGACGGTCTGACGGAGTTCCTGCAAAAGCTGGAGCTGGTGGATGACGCCTATCAGAAGCTGCTGACCGACGGCGCACGGGAGCTGCTGGACAGCGCAGGCTGCGCGGATACCCAGATCACATGGGGCAGCCAGCCGGTGGTGGCCGTGGAGGCCGTCATGCAGGCAGCCGGGCTGCGGTAAATAGCGAAAAGTCTCACGGGGACGTTGTCCCCGTGAGACTTTTCTGGTTTCTGGGCTTGTCCTGCGTCACCGCAGCTGTCCGTCGCCGCCCATCAGCTGGGTCATTTCCTCGATACGTTCCAGCGGGAACGGCGGCTGGCACAGGGGCTTCATGGCGATGCTCATGAGCTTCATGGGATTGTCGTCCGCCGCCACGCGGTTGGAGCTGAGTGCGCCGCAGCGCTTGCAGCGGTGGATGATGGCCCACTCGCCGCCCTTGCGCACCCAGACGGCGATCGGCTCCATAATGCCGCCGCAGTCGCTGGCACGGTCGCCGGGCCCGATGTCCACATGCAGACTGCTGAGGCAGTTGGGGCAGTGGTTGCGGTGGTCGCTGCCGGCGTTTTCCGGCGTGCAGAGCCTGTCACAGACCTTGCAGGTAAAGCTGTCGCGGCAGGCGTGAGTTTTATAGTAGCCCTTTTCAAAGGTTTTGCGTTTGTTTTCGCGGTTCATTTTGCTCCTCCTGAAGATGCGGTTTCCGTTTCTCCGGGAGGAATGGCGTGTGAATGGATTTGCCAGACCTCCCGGTCAGGCTGCACACTCCAGTAATAAAGCTGTCAGTTTCAAAAATTTCTCCTTATACTTTTTTGCATTGTATAGATGTTTTCCTGTAAAAGCTGCAAAAAGCGTCCCGCGTGCGCACCCTCCATCTGCGTGTGGTGAAACTGGAACGAGAGCGGGAGCGTCGTTTGGAACAGTCCCTTGCGGTACCTGCCCCAGATGATGAAGGGGTTGTTGAAAATGCCGCTGTTCATGCCTACCGCGCCGTCAAGCTCGGTATCCACGATGGCGGAGGTGCCGATCACCATGCTGTCGGCCAGATCATGGTTCTCGCAGGTTTCGGAGACCTGCCGGGTCAAACGCAGGTAGTCGGCGTTGAACCGGGTAAGGCTGTCCGAAAACGGCACGTCGCAGGAGCTGACCTCTCCGGTTTTGTTCTTTACGATGGTGTTGACGGCGAGGGCGTCGTATCGCAGCAGCTCACGCCCCACAGGGAGCATATAAAACTCTTTGACGCCGCTGGCCGCCTTGCCGATGCACCAGCACGGCAGCATGTTGAATTTAAGCCCTGCCCTGCGGCTGAGCCGAAGAAGCGGCGTTACGTCCAATGTCTTGAAAAACGTCACCATCGGGTTCGGCGCGTCCATCCAGAGGGCATAGGCTTCCCCACGGGTCGTGGCACTTGGGTCAACGGCGGTGGGTTTCCTGTGATTCAAGCTGATCTCACACTTCCTTTCTTCACGATAGGCTGCTTCTATCGCGTTTTTATGAGTCCCTATTTTTATAAACGCTTGAGCCTGTCAAAATGTTGCACGTCAATGTGAAAAAATTGGCTGCTTTTCATGGCTTTACCTGCGCCGCCCACCATTGGAACAGTGCCGCGGCGTCCGCCGCATCGTCCCGCCGTCTGCGGAAGCTCTGCCGCTCCGGATGGTACTGCACGCCCAGCACCGGCAGCGTCCCGTGGACAATGGCCTCCACCACGCCGTCTGCCGTCCGCTGGCAGGCCGTCAGCCCCTGTCCCAGTGCCTTTACTGCCTGATGGTGGTTGCTGGTGACGGCGGGCGTCTCGCCCAGCAGCCGCGCCATCACGCCCTCCGCCCGTGTCATATGCACCATGTCGCCCGCCGCCAGCTGATGCCCTTCGATCCGGTCATAGAGCGTGCCGCCGAAGTAGACGTTCAGCGCCTGCATCCCCCGGCAGATGCCCAGAATGGGCCTGCGGCGGCATACGAAAGCATTGATGGCCGCCGTCTCCCGGCGGTCCAGCGCGCCGAAGATATCACCGCCGCCCGGCAGCAGCAGTCCCCCGCACCGGCGGGCCACGGCGGTATCGGTGGAGATCACCGTCTCCAACCCCGCCGCCGCCAGCGCGTCCCGATAGCTGTCAAATGTGCCCTGTCCGTAGATCATTACCATAAAAATCCCTCCTCCCGCAAAAATATGCGTTGCGCGGCGGGAAAATGTGTGGTATACTAATCTAGTTCATATGCAGCGGTATCGAAGAGGTCATAACGGGGCTGACTCGAAATCAGAATCGCCATTCGGTACCCCGCCGCCTCAGAACCCTTGATTTATAAGGACTTTTGAGGCATTCACAACTCAATATTTTCTGTCGTTCTCTCCGCGTTTTCTCTCCTTTTTCCGGGCTTTTTTTAGGCTCCGTCCAAAGCCATTCGACCGGAAGCAAAGAGAAAATTGCTTTGAGATAGATACGGAGTGGTATCGAAGTGGTTATAACGGCCCTGACTCGAAATCAGGTGTACCGGCAACGGTACCGTGGGTTCGAATCCCACCCACTCCGCCAATTTCTTGTTGAAAGTGTTCAATCGGAAGCGTTCTGATTGAACACTTTCACTATATTTCATGACTTTTTCGAGTCTTTTCCGGCCACTGCATGTGGGCCAAATTCTTATCTCCTGCAAATTTCAGCGCCGGAAACACCTTGTGCCGCAAGGCTTTCCGGGCTTTTGGAGAGAATACAGGAGAGAAA
>CAVHYW010000067.1:0-11106 GCA_963640475.1 bacterium
AGGGGATGATCAGGCTCACGTTGGTGTAGCCGTTGTCCACGATCTGGGTGATGCCATCATGCAGGAAGCCGATGCCGATCACGCACTCGCCGGTACCAACATTCTTGCTGGGGCCGGAGCCGGACTTGGTGTAAACCTCGATGTTCTTGTCCAGGTCGACCAGATACTGGATGCCCTCGTCATGGCCCATCTTCTGGATCATGGTGTTGATGACCAGCTCGCCCTCAGCCTGAGCGTCAGCGATCAGCTGATCCATGCCGGCGAAATACTCGGGATACTGAGCGGTATCGCCGTCGTCACCCGTCGGGGTCTCGTTGTTGCCGCCGCAGGCTACCAGAGACAGAGCCATGACCAGCGTCAGCAGAAGCGCAAGAAACTTCTTCATAACATTCATCCTCCATGTAAATTTTTCAAGGCGCGCAGTATTAGCCCGCCTGAATAGAGACATTATAGACACGGTTTCCGATTTGTCAACAATTCACACCGAGAAAGCGGAAACGTTTCCGGTGATTTTGCACATCTCACAAAAATTTTTGCGTCGTATATGGCAAAATGACCATAGCTGCAAAAGTTGCTATTGCAATCCCGTGCAGGCGTGGTAAAATAACGTATTACATCGCTGGAAGGCTTGCATGAAAGGAGACGACCGACCATGTTGGCAGGATTGAGTACCTATCTGCCGGAAAGCACCTTGACACTATTTGATAATCTGGAATTTCTGATACGGCTGCTGCTGTCGGCGGCGCTGGGCGCGCTGGTGGGCCTTGAGCGCAGCAAGCGGCAGAAAGAGGCGGGCGTCCGCACCCACTGCATCATCGCCTGCACCTCTGCCCTGTTTATGATATTGTCCAAGTACGCCTTTATCGACGTGACCTCCATCGACGGACTGCGGGGCGCGGACCCGGCCCGCATTGCCGCACAGGTGGTCAGCGGCATTTCCTTTCTGGGCGCGGGCGTCATCTTCAAAAACGGCAACTCCATCCGCGGCCTGACCACGGCGGCGGGCATGTGGGGCACCGCCGCCATCGGTATGGCGGTGGGCGCGGGCATGTACTGGCTGGGCCTGATCGAGGCGGCCATTCTGGTGGCCATCCAGATCATCCTGCATCGCTTCCCGGTGGGGGCCGACGCCCTGACCACGCAGGAGATCCTGGTGGAGATGGAGGACACTCCGGAGCTGCAGGCGCAGTTTGATGCCCTGCTGAAGAGCCACAACGGTCAGGTGGTGGAGAGCAGTCTCAGCCGGGACGAGGGGTATCTCCGCATGGAGATCACCGCCAAGCTGGAGCCGCCCATCACTCACGACGAGGCGCTGACATTCCTGAAATCCAACAGCGGCGTCCGGAAGGTGTCGGTATAAGTTTCACGAGATGATACTATATAATACAAAGAGGGGGAGACACAGATGAAACGTTCGGAGATCAATCGTGCCCTGCGGGAGCTGGAGGCCATGGTGAAGGAATACCGGTTCTCCCTGCCGCCCTTCTGCCACTTTACGCCGGAGGAATGGGCCGCCAAGGGCCACGAGTATGATGAGATCCGCCACAATATGCTGGGCTGGGATATCACCGACTACGGTCTGGGGGATTTTGAGAAGGTGGGCTTCTCCCTCATCACCCTGCGCAACGGTAATCTGGCCATGGCGGACAAATATCCCAAGACCTACGCGGAAAAGCTGCTGTTCCTCAAGGAGGGACAGTATTCCCCCAATCACTTCCACTGGCACAAGATGGAGGACATCATCAACCGGGGCGGTGGCACGCTGCTGATTCGGGTGTATAACTCCCTGCCGGACGAGGAGATCGACCGGGTGAGCGACGTGACCGTCCACATGGACGGCGTTACCCGCACCGTACCCGCCGGAACGCAGCTGCGGCTGGAGCCGGGCATGAGCATCTCCATCCAGCCCTACCTCTATCACGATTTCGAGGTAGAGCCGGGCACCGGCAACATCCTCATCGGTGAGGTCAGCCAATGCAACGACGACAACACCGACAACCGGTTCAATCCTCCCGTGGGCCGCTTCCCGGCCATCGAGGAGGATGAGCCGCCCTACCGCCTGCTGTGCAACGAGTATCCGGAGGTGGCGGAATGAGCGCCCGGTACGATATCGCGGCGCTGGGCGAGCTGCTGATCGACTTCACCGACAGCGGCGTGTCGCCCAGCGGCATGCGGCTTTTCGAGCGTAATCCCGGCGGCGCGCCCGCCAATGTGCTGACGGCGGCGGCCCGGTTCGGGCGGGCGACTGCCTTTCTGGGCAAGGTGGGCAACGATATGCACGGCCAATTCCTGCGGCAGACGCTGGTGAACGCAGGCATCGACGTGTCAGGGCTGGTGATGGCGGAGGATGTGTTCACCACGCTGGCCTTCGTGGCGCTGAATGAGCAGGGCGAGCGGAGCTTCTCCTTCGCCCGGAAGCCCGGCGCGGACACCTGCCTGCGTCCGGAGGAGCTGAACGCCGCCGTGCTGGACAGCACCCGTGTGCTGCACGTAGGCTCCCTGTCCCTGACGGATGAACCGGCCCGCAGCGCTACATATGCGGCGGTGGAACGGGCCAAGGCCGCCGGTGCGGTGATCTCCTACGACCCCAACTACCGCGCCGCCCTGTGGCCGGACGCGGAGACGGCGGCGCGGCACATGCGCCGCATAGTGCCCTATGTGGACGTGATGAAGCTGGCCGACGAGGAGACGGCCCTGCTGACCGACGAGTCCGATCCCGCCGCGGCTGCTGCGGTGCTGCTGTCCCGGGGCGTGAAATGCGCGGCGGTGACGCTGGGTGCGGACGGTGCGCTGGTGGCCACGGCATCGGGCATGCGCCATGTACCCGGCTTCGCCGTCAACGCGGTGGATACCACCGGCGCGGGCGACGCCTTCTGGGGCGGCTTCCTGCACCGGATGCTGGCGCTGGACAAAGCGCCGGAGCAGCTGACCATCGACGAAGCAGTGGACTGCGCCCGGTGGGGCTGCGCCACGGCGGCGGTGTGCATCACACGGCGGGGCGCGATCCCGGCCATGCCATCGCTGGCAGAGGCGGAGGCCCTGCTGGCGAAGTAGGATTGGGCACATTGCCCAATCAAAGCGGGAAAGCTTTGGCGGAAAAGCCGAAAATTTTCCTGCGGCACAAAAGGGTGATTGACACGAAACACACCCTGTGCTAGATTGAAGATACCGAAAAACCAAGGTAAGACAACTGAAAAGGGATACATCGGACGATGGGATCGGGAGAGACCGCCGCAGGCGGCGCCGAAGGGGAACGCAGAAGCTCTCAGGCAAAAGGACCGGTTCCGGACGATACTCCGAAAAGGCCGGGCGGCGACACCCGACCACCGAAGGTGCAACTCTTTCCGCTTGCGGGAAGGGGAATCTCTCAGGTAACTCAACGGGGGCACAAAGCTGGCTGAACAGGCTGCTTTGTGTCCTTTTTTTGCTGCTTAAAACCGAAACATTTATCCGGAACATTTAAGGAGGAAAATCAAATGAGCGAACTGAAGCGTACCCAACTGTACGACAGCCATGTGGCCGCCGGCGCGGAGCTGGTGGACTTCGGCGGATGGGAAATGCCCATCCAGTACCCCAGCGGCATCATTGCCGAGCATCTGTACACCCGTCAGGTGTGCAGCCTGTTCGACGTATCCCACATGGGCCGGTTGAAGATCACCGGCCCGGAGCGCAAGGCGTTTTTGCAGCATGTGCTGTCCAGCAACGTCAGCGCACTGGATCTGAACATGGCCCAGTACTGCATCATTCCCGACAACGACGGCGGCGCGGTGGACGACGCCTATCTGTACCTCTTCGAGGAGGACAGCTATCTGCTGGTAGTGAACGCCGCCAACACCGACAAGGATCTGGCCCATCTGTACGAAGCGCTGAAGGGCTTTGACTGCCAGATCGAGAACATCACCGGCAAGGTGGCCGCCATCGCGGTGCAGGGCCCCAAGTGCAAGGAAATGCTGACCCAGATGGCAGGCGGTGCGCAGTTGACCGAGCCCATGAAGAACGCGCTGGGCACCGTCACGCTGGAGGGACACACCGCCCGGGTGGCCAAGACCGGCTATACCGGCGAACCTCTGGGCTATGAGGTCTACGTCCGCAGCGAGGACGCCGCGTGGCTGTGGAACCGCCTTGTCGAGCTGGGCGCACGTCCCGCGGGCTTAGGCGCCCGCGACACCCTGCGTCTGGAGGCCGCTCTGCCCCTGTACGGCCACGAGATGGGCACTGCCCCCGACGGCAGCGTGATCCCCATTTTCGCCGTTCCCCTGTCCAAGTTCGCCGTCAGCTTTGCTGCCGAAAAGGGCGATTTCATCGGCCGTGCCGCGCTGGAAAAGCAGCATGAGTCCTTTGTCAAGCATATGGATCGTGATTTCAGCGACCTGAGCGTCCTGCCCCGGAAGATCGCGCCCATCGCGCTGCTGGATCGCGGCGTCATGCGTGCCGGTATGGAGATCTACAAGGACGGCAAGCATGTGGGCTGGGTCACCAGCGGCACCATGGTGCCCTACTTCAAGAGTGAGGGCGAGGGCCTTGAGACCGTCATTCTGGAGGCCAGCGGCAAGCGCGCCATCGGCCTGTGCTACATCAACAGCGACATTCTGGAGGACGACACCGTGGAGGTGGACATCCGCGGCAAGCGGCTGAAGGCCGTGATCCCCGCCCGCCACATGAGCGTGGCCGCACCTCCCTACGCCCGTCCCCTGATCTACGGCATGCAGGAGGAGGAACACAAGGTGGGCAGCGGCGACCGCGCCCCCAAGGCATTGGAGCTGCTGACCAAGGCGCTGGAGAACCACCTGTGGCGGCAGGAGCAGTGCATCAACCTGATCCCCTCCGAGAATACCCCCAGCCGCGCCGTCCGCATCCTGTCCGGCAGCGACCCCTGCTGCCGCTACGCCGAGCACAAGAAGGTGCTGGCCTTCTATGATAAGGATATCTTCTACTATCAGGGCACGGAGTTCATCGACAAGGTGGAGCAGCTACTGGTGGAGGAGATGCGTGCCTACTTCGGCTGCACCGAGGTGGAGACCCGTACCCTCAGCGGCCAGATGTCTAATATGGCGGTGTTCTCCTCCCTGATGGACTGGAAGAACCGCTTCGACCGGAAGGTGGAGGCCAAGCGCCTGGGCTATGTGATGAACAACCACATCATCAAGGGCGGCCATCTGTCCGCCCAGCCCATGGGTGCGCTGCATGACTACATCGCCATCGACCCCGTTACCGAAAAGCCCGCCGTGGTGAACTTCCCCGTCTGCGCCGACAACCCCTATAAGATGGACGTGGAGGAGACGAAGAAGCTCATCGAGCGCTATCGTCCGGAGCTGATCATCTTCGGCAAGAGCATGGTGCTGCACAAGGAGCCCGTGGCCGCCATCCGCCAGTTCGTGGACGAGCAGAAGATCCCCACCACCATCATGTACGACATGGCCCATGTGCTGGGCCTCATCGGCGACCATTTCCAGAATCCCTTTGCCGAGGGCGCGGAGATCGTCACCGGCTCCACCCACAAGACCTTCTTCGGCCCGCAGCGCGGCGTCATCGGCGTCAACTACAAGGAGGAGGATCTGAAGTACGGCCTGTGGAAGACCATCGAGACCCGCACCTTCCCCGGCAGCGTGTCCAACCACCATCTGGGCACGCAGGTGGGCATGCTGATGGCCGCCTATGAGATGAACCAGTTCAAGGACGAGTACCAGAAGGCCGTCATCGCCAACGCCAAGTCCTTCGCCCGCAGCCTGAAGGCCGAGGGCCTGGACGTGATGGGCGACCCCGCCATCGACTATACCGAGACCCATCAGGTCATCGTCTCCGTGGGCTATGGCGAGGGCGCCGAGATCGCCAATCGTCTGGAGCGCAACAACGTCATCGTCAACTATCAGGCCACCCCGGACGAGGAGGGCTTCACCGCCTCCGGCGCGCTGCGCATGGGCGTCAGCGAAATGACCCGCTTCGGCTTCGGCGAGAAGGACTTCGCCCAGCTGGCATCCCTGATGGCCGACTGCATCCTCCGGGGCAGGGAGATCGGCCCCGATGTCGCCAAGCTCCGCGCTCAGCATCTGGAGATGGGCTACTGCTTCAACGGCGTCCAGTTCGAGGACGCGCTGGAGAAGCTGGCGGAGAAGGCGCTCTAATCAGAAAATCCATGGGCAGCGCCGTATGTGGCGCTGCCCCCACAAAACCAAACCCTATCAGGAACAAAAAATTATTTGGAGGTAAAGTATCATGTTGTTTCCCGCTGAAATGAAGTATTCCAAGGATCACGAGTGGATGAAGGAAGAGGACGGCGTTGTGGTGATCGGCATTTCCGATTTTGCGCAGGACGCGCTGGGCGACGTGGTGTTCGTGAACCTGCCCGGCGAGGGCGACGAGGTCACCGCCGGTGAAGCCTTCGGCGACGTGGAGTCCGTCAAGGCCGTGTCCGATCTGGTGTCCCCCGTGTCCGGCACCGTGTGCGCCGTCAACGAGGCCCTGCTGGATGAGCCGGAGCAGCTGAACAAGGCTCCCTATGACGCATGGCTCATCAAGGTGGAGAACGTGTCCGACACCGAGGAGCTGCTGGACGCCGCCGCTTACGAGGCCTTCTGCGCACAGGAGGGCTGATATGGGCAGCTACATCCCCTCTACGCCCCAGCAGCGGCAGGAAATGCTGAAGGCCATCGGCCTTTCCTCCTTCCGTGAGCTGTACGGCGATGTTCCGGCGGAGATGTATCTGGATCGGCCGCTGAACATCCCCTCCGGCATGAGCGAGCTGGAGGTGGGCCGGGCTGTCCGCGCAATGGCGGACAAGAACCGCGTGTACGACGTGATCCTGCGGGGCGCAGGCGCTTACGACCACTACATCCCCAGCATCGTCAAGTATATCCCCGCCAAGGAGGAATTTCTGACGGCCTACACCCCCTATCAGGCGGAAATGAGTCAGGGCCTTTTGCAGTCCATTTTCGAGTATCAGACCATGATCTGTATGCTGACGGGCATGGACGTGTCCAACGCCTCCGTCTATGACGGCGCGACCGCCGCCGCCGAGGCCGCCGCCATGTGCCGCGACCGCAAGCGCCGGGTGACGCTGGTATCCGCCGCCACCCACCCCGATACCATCAACACCATCCGCACCTATTGCTACGGCACCGGCGACGAGCTGCGCATCGTCCCGGAAAAGGACGGCAAGACCGACCTCGATGCCCTGCGGGAGATGCTGACCCCCGACGTTGCCAGCTTCTATGTGCAGCAGCCCAATTTCCACGGTCTGTTTGAGGACGCGGAGGCGCTGGGCACAGCAGTCCACGAGGCGGGCGCGCTGTACGTCATGGGCTGCAACCCCATCGCGCTGGCCATCACGAAAACGCCCCGTGACTGCGGCGCGGATATCGCCGTGGGCGAGGGTCAGCCTCTTGGCCTGCCGCTGGCGGCGGGCGGCCCGTATCTGGGCTATATGGCCACCACCGAAAAGCATATGCGCAAGCTGCCCGGCCGCATCGTGGGCGAGACCACGGACGCCGAGGGCCGCCGCGCCTATGTGCTGAGCCTGCAGGCCCGCGAGCAGCACATCCGCCGGGAAAAGGCCAGCAGCAACATCTGCTCCAACGAGGCCCTGTGCGCCCTGACCGCCGGACTTTACATGTCCACCATGGGTCCTGACGGCATGGCGCAGGCAGCGGAGCAATCCATGGCAAAGGCCCACTATCTGGCGGACGCCCTGTGCGCCGTCGACGGCGTGAAGCTGCGCTATGACGGCGATTTCTTCCATGAGTTCGTCACCGACATGCCCAAAACGGAGGAGGTCCTTGCCGCCCTGTCCGAAGCCGGTATTCTGGGCGGACTGCCCGTAGACGGCGGCATTCTGTGGTGCGCCACCGAAAAGGTGACCAAGGACGCCATGGACAAGACCGCCGCCATCGTGAAGGAGGTGCTGGCAAAATGAAGCTGATTTTTGAAAAGAGCGTTCCCGGCCGTCATTGCAGCCTTTTGCCCGCCTGTGACGTGCCCGAGGTGAAGCTGCCTGCTTCCTTGCGGCGTGAGACCAAGCCCGCCCTGCCGGAGATGAGCGAGACCGACATCTCCCGCCACTATACCGAGCTGGTGCAGCAGGTGCACGGCGTCAACTGCGGGTTCTATCCCCTCGGCTCCTGCACCATGAAGTATAACCCCCGCATCGACGAGGAGGTGGCCGCGCTGGAGGGCTTTACCGCCGTCCATCCGCTTGCGCCCGCCGCCGATCAGCAGGGCGTACAGCAGGTGCTGGACACCGCCAAGTCCTACCTGTGCGAGATCACCGGCATGGACGACATGACCTTCCAGCCTGCCGCCGGCGCTCACGGCGAGTTTACCGGCGTGCTGCTGATCAAGCAGTACCACGACGCCAGGGACGACCACAAGCGCACCAAGATCATCGTGCCCGACAGCGCCCACGGCACCAACCCCGCCACCGCCGCCATGTGCGGCTATCAGGTGGTGAACATTGCCTCCGGCCCCGACGGCTGCGTGGATCTGGATGCCCTCCGGGCCGTGCTGGGCGAGGACACCGCCGGTCTGATGCTGACCAACCCCAACACCGTGGGTATCTTTGACCACAACATTCTGGAGATCACCCGCCTTGTCCACGAGGCTGGCGGCCTGTGCTACTACGACGGCGCCAACCTGAACGCCGTCATGGGTGTTGTCCGCCCCGGCGACATGGGCTTTGACTGTATCCACATGAACCTGCACAAGACCTTTGCCACGCCTCATGGCGGCGGCGGCCCCGGTGCCGGAGCGGTGGGCTGCAAGAGCTTCCTGTCCCCCTATCTGCCCCACAGCGCCACGGCGGAGGAGCCGGGCCACATTCAGGTGCGGGGCTTCCGGGGCAACTTCCTTGTTGTCGTCCGGGCGCTGGCCTATCTGCTGACGCTGGGCCGTGAGGGCATTCCCGAGGCCGCACAGAACGCGGTACTGAACGCCAACTATCTCATGCATCTGCTGAAGGGCACCTACACCCCCGCCTATGACCGCATCTGCATGCATGAGTTCGTACTGGACCTCAGCGACCTGAAGAATGCCACCGGCGTCACGGCGCTGGATGTGTCCAAGTCCCTCATCGACGAGGGCATTCATCCCCCCACCATGTACTTCCCGCTGATCGTCCACGAGGCGCTGATGCTGGAGCCCACCGAGACGGAGGGTCCCGAGACGCTGGAGCACGCCGCCGAGGTACTGCGGGCGCTGTATCAGAAGGCCTACACCGACGCGGAGACCATGCATACCGCGCCCCACCACATGCCCATCGGCCGTCCCGACGAGGTGAAGGCCGCCCGTCATCCCGTGGTGCGCTGGCAGCCGGAGGAATAACTATGGACTATCAACTGATCGTCATCGGCGCAGGCCCCGGCGGCTATACCGCCGCCCTGCGTGCCGCCGCGCTGGGCCTGCACACCGCCGTGGTGGAGTGCCGCGAAGTGGGCGGCACCTGCCTGAACCGGGGCTGCATCCCCACCAAGACGCTGCTCCACGCCTCGCAGGTCTACCGCGACGCGGTGGACGGCGCGGCCATGGGCGTTTATGCGGCGGGCGCGACCTTCGACATGGGCGAAATTTTCGCCTATAAGCGCGGCGTGTCGGAAAAGCTGCGCAACGGTATCCACGGACTTCTCAAGTCCGCAAAGGTCGATCTCATCGAGGGCGTAGGCCGTATCGCCGCGCCCGGTCAGGTGGACGTGACCGCCGCCGACGGCGCGGTGAGCCGCTATACCACCGAGCGTATCCTGATCGCCACCGGCTCCGTCAATGTCCGGCCGCCCATCCCCGGACTGGATCTTCCCGGCGTCATGACCTCCGACGAGCTGCTGGAGGGCTGCGACCGGCTCTATGACTCACTGGTCATTATCGGCGGCGGCGTTATCGGCGTGGAGTTCGCCACCTTCTACCGCAACTTGGGCTGTGCTGTCACGCTGGTGGAGGGCATGGATCGCCTGCTGCCCAACATGGATCGCGAGCTGGGCCAGAACCTCCAGCAGATCATGAAGAAACAGGGCATTGAAGTGCTGACCAACGCCATGGTGCAGTCGCTGGAGGAGACGGAGAACGGCCTTGCCGTCCATGTGCTGCAAAAGGGCACAGAAAAGATCGTCACCGGCGAAAAGGTGCTGTGCGCCATCGGCCGCCGGGCCTATTGGGACGGCGTGTTTGCCGAGGGACTGACCCCGGAAGTCCGGGGCAAGAGCCTGAAGGTGGACGAGAATTTCCAGACCAGCATCCCCGGCGTGTACGCCATCGGCGACGCCTCCTCCGTGGTGCAGCTGGCCCATGTGGCCGCCGCGCAGGGCACCGCCTGCGTGGAGCGCATGTGCGGCGTAGCCGACCACGTTGACCTGAACGTGATCCCCAGCTGCATTTACAGCGCGCCGGAGATCGCCGTGGTGGGCATCACCGAGGCCGAGGCCAAGGAGCAGGGCATCCCCTCTGCCGTGGGCAAGTGTACCATGTTCGGCAACGCCCGCACCGTCATCGAGGATCCGGGCCGCTGCTTCATGAAGCTCGTGGCCCACGCTGAGACCCATGAGATTCTGGGCGCGGCCCTCATGTGCCAGCACGCCAGCGACATGATCTCCCAGATCAGCGCCGCCATGGTAAACCGCCAGACGGTGGAGGAGCTGCGGCGTGTCATGCGGCCTCATCCCTCCTTCGAGGAGGCCATGACCGAAGCACTGGACGCCGTGACCGCCAAGCTGAACTGATGCCATTGATTAACAAGGGGCCAGCCGTAAGGCTGGCCCCTTTGCTGCGTCCTTTGCGGGGCATAAAGAAAAGCACCCCAAAAGGGGTGCTTTTCTTATGCTTTTAAGCTTTCCGCTTATTTGTCGTACATCTCGATGAGCTTCAGCAGGTGCTCGTAACGGGCCTTGGCCTCGTCCTCGTTGCGCTTGAAGAGGACTTCTGCGCGCTCGGGGAACTCGCGGGTCAGGCGGGAGTAGCGGGCCTCGTTCATCAGGAAGTCCTGATAGCCGCCGGCGGGCGCCTTGGAGTCCAAGGTGAACTTCTTCTCGCCCTCGGGGTTGTAGCGGAACAGGTTCCAGTAGCCGCAGTCCACAGCCTTCTTCATTTCCTTCTGGCAGTTCATCATGCCGCCCTTGATGGAGTGCATCT
>CAVHYW010000068.1:0-10893 GCA_963640475.1 bacterium
ACGGTGTTCAACTTCCAGAGCCTGATCTCCAACCGCAACAGCACCATTGCCAACGCGCAGATGCTGCTGGTGCTGAAATACATCGACAATGAGATCATCAAAAACCGCGATTACAACACGCGCTACGGCCTGCGCCGCAAGATCGTGGTGGTGATCGACGAGGCGCATGTCTTTATCGACACCAAGTTCCCCATCGCGCTGGACTTCATGTTCCAACTGGCGAAGCGTATCCGTAAGTACAACGGTATGCAGATTGTCATCACGCAGAATATCAAGGACTTCGTGGGCAGCGAGGAGATCGTCCGCAAGTCCACGGCGATTATCAACGCCTGTCAGTACAGCTTTATCTTCTCGCTTGCGCCCAACGACATTCAGGATCTTTGCAAGCTCTATGAAAATGCGGGCGGCATCAACGAGGTCGAGCAGGAGCAGATCACCACGGCTCCGCGAGGACAGGCGTTCACCGTCATGAGCCCCACCAGCCGCTCGACCTTCCGCGTGGAGGTGCCCAAGGATGTGGTCGCCATGTTCCACGACAGCGGCTTCCAGAGCCGGTACTTCTCCGGCGAGAAGGGCGCGCAGGTCTGGGAGGAGGTCGTCGGCGAGAGCCGCGAGCTGTATCTGGAGAGCAGGCGCAAGCGTTGGGGCGAGGAGGAGAGTACCGCCGCGCAGACCGCGCAGACGCGCCGCGCCGTTACCTTTGTCGAGACGGACGAGGAGAGCGAGGCGGCAATGCACAAGGCGGCCAAGCCCGCCGTGAGCTTTACCTTCGAGGAGGAGACAGCCCCCGCGCAGGAGGTGTCCGCACAGGACGCACCCGTGCAGCCCCCCGTACAGCAGAGTCCCGTACAGGCCGCACCCGCCAGCGCGGAGAGCGCGATTGCCGAGCTGCTCAGCCGCTTCAGCTACGATGCGCTGCTGCGTGAGATACAGCGCAGCGTGGATGCCGCAGTGGAGGCGCGGATAAAGGATATGCCAACCGCGCCCGAACCTGCGCCGCAGGCGGAGGAGACACCGACCATCGAGCCGATGTCCGCAGCGGCCGCACCCGCCGAGGCGGTATTCCCCGAAGAAATACCCGTCGAGGCGCTGCCTGTCGAGGAAGTGCCCATCGAAGCAGCGGCTGCCGACGAAGTGCCCGCTGAGGCGGAGAGCGAGCCTGTCTCCGGGGAGGAGACGGCCTACGGCGGCACAGATGGTGAGCAGGACTTCTCGGCGGACGCCGGAATGGATATTGTGGCCTTTTTGCAGGCCAATATCGGTGACTTCGACCTGCCGACGCCGATAGAGACCATGAAGATGTTCGAGGAAACGGTGGTAGACATTACGCTGGACGATCTGATACGGTACAACCGTAAGCAGCGCAGCGGATATAAGGGAAAAGGAGCAGAATGATGAATGTTAAACTCATAAACCGAGGACAGGAGGGCGAGCTGCTGCTGGAGGGCCGTCTGGATACCATTACCTCGCCGGAGGTGGAGACGATATTTTTGCAGACAGCGGAGCGCTTTGACAAGATCGTCCTGAACATGGAGGGGCTGGAGTATATCTCCAGTGCAGGGCTGCGCATTATCAAGCGGCTTTATATGGCGATGGTCAAGAAAAACGGCACACTGACGCTGACACATGTCCGCAAGATGGTCATGGAGGTTTTTGAGATGACGGGCTTCGTGGGGCTTCTGACCATCGAGTAAGGAGAGCCGTCTCAGCCAGGCGTAGGGAGGATGCACGATGCGCAAAACAAAGGACAATCGAACAAGGGAACCGCGCAGAAATCTTGCGCGGGGCGCGAACCGTTTTGCCGCGCTTCTGCTGGCGGCGGCACTGCTGCTGTCCGGCGGCATAGTGCTGCCGCAGCGGGCGGAGGCGGCGACCTACGGCGATCTGAGCGAAAGCCTGACCGACAACACCTATGCCCTGCAAATCAGCACGGGCACGGTGAGTGCGTCGGGCAATCTTGCCGATGAGATACTGTATTTCAAAATCACCTACACGGACACGGACGGCTATACCCGCAGCCACCTTATCTTCCCCGGCGAGAACGCCCTGCAGGATTCGGTGAGCTGGGCGAACAGTGTGGGCAGCGAGAGCGTCAAGACTAACAACCGTATACTGACCATGTATACGAAGCTGGGCGTTGCCGCCGCTCCCGTCACCGCAGGCTTCCAGTCCTACGCAACGGATACCTACTTTTTCCAGCCGCTCAAGCCCGTCAAGAGCATTCAGAGCGTGGAGATGCTGATGTGCGACCAGCAGACAACGGTATCCGGCAGCACGAGTGACGACGATCCTGACCGCCAGACGACCGCCGGCACAAAGAGCAGCGGCGGAAGCTGGCACTGCCAGGCACTGCGCGTCTATCAGGTGTCCGCCGTCCGGGGCATGAAGCCCTACGGCTACCTCACCAACAAGCAGTACGCCGACTTTGACGGTACGCTGGTGGCGCAGATGGACAAGTCCCGCACCTTCAGCTGGACGACGGACAAAATGTTCCGCATCACCGCCAACGGCAGCGGGGACGGACGGCTGGAGCAGGTGAACGAAAGCTACTCCACCCAGACCGATGGACGCATACTGCGCATCGACATTGCCGACACCTACGGCGCGGGCATCCGTGCCATGGGCAACAATACGGCAAAATCCATTGCCGCGTCCGATTTTGACGAGTGCGCGGCCATCGTCCTGCGCTATCGGGACATCTACGGTGCGCTGCGCGAGGCCGCCGTGCCCATGATGGCCTCCATGGTGGGCTACGCCCTGGAAAACGGTATTTCGCAGGATCAGATGGTCTCCGGCCTTGCGCAGGATGGGCAGACACTGGCAGTGCAGGCGGAGCTGCCGGATGTGCAGAGTGTGGAGACTGTCCGCATCGTCTATGGGACGGAGGCGGCCAAGGCCGCCGCAGGCATTACCGTGACGCACGACACCAAGGGCGTCTCGGCGCAGGACCGCACCGTTGCGCCCGATGGGACGGAGGGCGTAACGACCGATCTGCTGAGCATCACCGGCTTCTCCGTCTACAACACAGCGAGCGCGAGCGTTTCGCACACGGTCGCCGATACGATGCTTCAGGTTACCTTCAACGGTACGCCGGAGAGCTATTACCGTGCACCGTCCGCCGCCGGGATGACGATACGCCCGGTCGCCAAGGGCAGCAGCGGCACGGAGATTACCCTGCAGGCGTATTCCGACGGCGCGAGACTGCTGCCGGCGAACAATGCGGATCGCTATCTCGTTATCCTCAATACGGATGAATCCGAATTGGCCGGTACAACGGGCAATATTGCCGTAGCCTTGAGCTATACCGACCTGAGCGGCAAGGCGCAGAGCAGCGAGACCATAGATGTCTCGGACGCGGTGACGCAGTACTACGGCGAATGGCCGGGCGTTAGCACGGGCTTCATGTACCGCGCCGGAGTGAAGAGCGGCGGAACGCTGTGCTTCCAGGTGTCGCTGAAGGATGTGGATAAATTCACCGGCGCGAAGCTTCTCGTCAGGGGCAGCACGGACGACTGGCAGATGAAAGGGATCGAGCTGTATAAGCTGGACGAGCTGGGAACGCTCCGAGGCGAGTGGAAGACCGTCACGGACGGCACGGAGAGCTCCGACCGCACCTATTACCGCGACTATTCGGGGAGAAAGCTCCTTGGGCTGAACCAGTCGGTGCTGGTGGACGGCGGGCAGGACGCCACCACCATAGAGTTCAATTCCGACGACACCGCCACGGTGGACACCGACGCGGGCGACTGGTCCGACTCCCGCTACTCCATGACCTACGAGACGGCGCAGTCCTTGGCGCGGTTTGCCAAGGCGCGGTGCAGCTACACCGTGGCCGTGGAGGTGGGCGACGACCAGACCTCCACCGGCGGAGAGGGCAACTGCGGCTCGAAGAACCAGTTCTTCTTCCAGCTTGTGTTCGAGGACGGCAAGAGTGCCTACGTCCTCGCCAACCAGCAGCTTGCGTCCGACGGCTTCCGCAGCGGCTATACGGAGCAGTTCACCATCAGCACCAACCGCGACATGGGCGAGCTGACGGCGGTAAAGATACTCCCCGAGGACACTGCGGACAGCAGCGATGTATTCGATAAGCTGAAGATCGACTCCATCTGCGTCAAGAAGCAGAGCAGCGAGGCGGTCTCCCGCCAGTGGGTCATCAGCAATGTGGGCTGGATCGACATCAACTATAAGGACGACGATGCCGACGGCTCCAACGGCGACAGCAAGGGGCGCTCCGAGGCGGACATCGTAAAGACCTATCAGGTGGAGGCCAGCACCTACGCCGTAAATCTGGAGTTTGCCATCACCACGGGCGCGTATAATACCTCAGCCAACACGAACACGACCGAGCCGCAGTTTGTCGGTCAGGTGAACGCCGTCGTGGAATACTACAACAGCAACGGCGCACTCAAGACCGCCAGCTATGATCTGGTGGAGGCCATGTACGCCTACGCAGGGCAGGAGCGCAAGTCGGGGCAGTCGGAGGTCATCGGGCAATACCTGTGGCCGGGCGGCACGGAGAGCGATCCCGGCTTTATGTTCCGCGCCGGAAAGACCGACCGCTTCAACCTGGCCATCGAGGATGTGGCGCAGATACTCCGCGTGACGCTGGAGGTGCGTAGCAAGACACAGACCACATGGAACATCGAGAACATGTATGTCTCCCTAGCGGGCAGCGGTGGACGGCGCATCATCAACACGGAGAATGAGTACCAGTGGCTCTATACGAAGGAGACGGAACGACTTTGCAGCAGCACGAGCTCCGGCGAAAAGGCGTACAGCATAAACCTGCCGATCAACCAGATGCAGACCATCAACATCGACTTCACCGAGAACAACATCAAGTGGTCGCAGTCCGCGCAGGATCTCATCACCTCCGTCACCACGCGCCAGCCGGTCTCATCGGACGACACGCTGAACATCTACGTCTACCCGCTGCAGACGGCGGCATCGTCCTCGCTCAGCGGCGTAACGATGAAGGCGGGCGCGCAGTACAGCCGCGTCTACAACGGCTTCAACCGCATCGAGACGACAATGACGCTGGGCGAGAACAACGGCAAGCCGATATTCTACGCCACGGGCGTCCCCGCCTCCGGCATCAGCACACTGAACAAGCTGGAGCTCTACGCCACATTCGATGATCTGAACGACACGGGGCAGGTGATGCTGGACTATGCCGTGGTGCAGCAGGTGCGCTCCGGCGTGGTCATCAACTCCTACTATATCAACTTCTCCGGCTGTGATGCCGCTGCCGACAGCCGCGGCGTGAGCCGTGCGCCGACAAGCAATCGAGTCGAAAGTGCGCAGTCCCGTCAGACGGTGACGCTGTACTTCTCCGGCGACATGGCGGCAATGCAGCTTATTCAGGGGACGGAGGATGTGGCGGTGTCCCTGCTCTACACCACCACGAACGATGTGTACGAGCGGGAGTATGAGTCCTCCGCCGTCTACCTGACGGAGCAGGGCTGGACAGAGCTGCGCGCCGGCAGCGTTGCGGAGCTGACCTTCAACGAGTCGAATGTCAAGGAGGTCACGGGCATCCGCATCCGCGGCACGGGTCCGACCACACGCAGCGGCGTGGGTGTCGCCTCGGCGGTAGTCACGCGCTACGAGACGGACAGCAGCGGCAGCGGCGAGTATGTCGCGGGCAGCACCGTGTTCAACAACGCCGTGAGGCTTACAGCGGGGCAGAGCAATCAGATCATGCGCCAGGCCGCGCAGACGACCGGCTCCGTGCAGGTGAAGCTCACCGCCGCGATAATGAGCACCGATGGCGCCTCGGTGGCGGAGACGGTCACCGTGGCCAGCGGCGAGACGAAGCGTCAGCTTGTGGAAAGCGGGCAGACGGTCGTGATCACGCCGACGGTCACGGGCACAAAGGGCTTCACCTACACGGTGGAAAAGTTCAGGGATGACTTTACCTCTGCCGCGACAGGAGTAGTCACAGCGGTCGATGGGAGACTGACCTTCAGCGCGGCAAACGAGTATTCTACCGGCGTGGGTACGGAAGTTTACTACCGCGTCACCGTCACCAGCGTGGAGGCTCCGTCGGTGCAGACCGTAATGGAGTTTGCCGTTGAGCCGAAGTATGCGGCATCGACGACAGAGGCTACTTCGACAACAGAAACAACAGACACGCAGTCGCAAGGATAGGAGGCGATCCCGTGAAGAAAAGACGGATTCTGCTGCTGGTGCTGTCTGCGGCGGCACTGCTGCTTACGGCCTGCGGCAGCACAAGCGCAGGGAGCGGCTCCGCCCATCCGTACAGCTGGAAAAATCAGGGCAGCGACACGGTTCGCCTGACCGTTGAAAACCCGCCGCAGGAGGGCTGGTCGTGGGTCTGCGAGAACGCGCAGAGCGGCTCCCTGACGGTGGAGGCCGTGTCCGAAGGGGACAAGAGCGCGGTGTTCTCCGTCACGGGGAACGGCGCGGCGGGCGTGGTGCGCCTTGCCTGCCGCCGCGATACCGCGCCGTATGACGCAAGCTTCCGCATCGAGCTGGCTTTGGGTACCTCGGAAAAGGGCAGACTGACGGTCATAGACACAAGCTATACGGAATATCCCGCCGCCGGAAGCGCGGGGGAGGAGGGCAAGCCCTCCTGCCTCTGGTACACGGCGGACGACGGCAGCCGCGAGGTCTATCTGGACAGCGGCGACGAGCTGTACGAGTGGCGGGCGCTGTCGTATGACGGCGCGTACCTCTCCGTGGAGGGGCCGAGCTACGGCGAGGAGGGCTGCACCTGCCGCCTGACGGGCCTTGCCGAGGGCGAGGCGGAGCTGCTGCTCTACGATATCGCCCACGATTACGGCTTCCGCCTCTCCGTGGCGGTGGCGGACGATTTGTCCGTGACCGTGACGGACTGCACGGCGGGCAGCTTTACCCTTGCGGCGGAGCAGATACCGAACATGGCCGAGGTCACGGCGCTGGTGGGCGAGCTGAACCTCCCGCAGCCCGTGCGTGTGCTGGAATGTGCCGCCGTGGAGGGCTGGTACGGCGAGG
Source organism: bacterium (assembly GCA_963640475.1). Taxonomy (GTDB): domain Bacteria; phylum Bacillota; class Clostridia; order Oscillospirales; family Oscillospiraceae; genus Vescimonas. The sequence continues at coordinate 6,997 of CAVHYW010000068.1, forward strand.
GTGAAAAGGACTGCGCCCAGCTGCGGGTGATGGCGGGCGAAACGGAATGGGATCTTCTCATCACCAAAAGCTACTCCACAGACACGCTGATTCGGCTGTGCTATACCGCATCCGATGCGGTATCGTTCTCCCAGACCGCCGTGGGCGACTATTACTGGGGCACGATCTGCACCACGCAGGCGGGACAGACGCTGTTCTGGAACGACTGGGAGGGGCGCAGCTATGTCCTCGGCGCACTGACGGAGGGCGCATCTCAGGAGCTGCTGCTGCAAACGGCGGCGTCGCTCTCCCCTGTGCCGGCGATGGCGGGGGCATGATGATGGACGAGAGGACAAGGGAGCTGCGCCGCATACTGCTGGGGCAGTACAAGCGTGAGCCGGACGGCACGCTGACGGTGCTTCCGGCGGGGATCCAGAACACCCTGCCGCGCTTTCAGGGTCTTTCCACGGGCTGGGGCGCGATGCACCTTGGCGGCATGACCCGCAGGAGCCGGAACTATGATGCTCCGGCGGGCATGGACCGAGAGAAGCTGGAGGGCGCACTGAAAACGCTGGGGCGGCTGGTTCGTCTGGAGAGTGCGCCCCAGGCGGCGGCATGCCTGTTCCAATACCGTATGGCGCTTCCCGTGCTTCTGGTGGCGGAGCAGGACGACAGCGGCGCTGCGGTGACGGCGTACACCCCACGGGATGCGCTGGCGCAGTTCAGGTGCCGTCTGGCGCTGCGTAAGCTGGACGCTGTGCTTGCGCCCCAGCCGGAGAAGGAGAAAAAGCAGAAATGAAACGACTGTACGGACAACTAAACATGCGCTGGCCGGTTGTGATCCTTTTTGCCGCGGTCACGGGCATCTATACCGGCGCGGTCATGTCGCTCGACGCTCTGAAGGACACATCCCTTCAGGACATCGGCATATCGTATGAGTGGTGGGTCATTTTTGCGGTCATCATCGTGGTGAACTGCCGCAAGGGCGGGGAGGCCATGCTCAAATGCTTTGTGTTCTTCCTGCTCAGCCAGCCGCTGGTGTATGCCACGGAGGTCCTGCTGGGAACGCTTGCACCGGAAATGGCGTGGTACTATTACGGCTCGATCTGGCTGCCCATGACACTTCTGACGCTGCCGGGCGGCTTTATCGCCTACTACTGCGGGAAGCAAAATGGGCTGGGCGCCGTTATACTCGGACTTGGAAATACGATACAGGCGGTGCTCGGCGTACACTATTTCGCACAGGCGGTACTCGACTTTCCACACCACCTTTTAAGCAGTGCCGTGTGCTTTGCCTCGATTTTTCTAATGAGCTCTCAGATACAGCGAACGAAAAAGTATCGGATCATATCTGTTCTGACGCCGCTGATCCTCACTGCATTCATTGTTGTTTTCTGCAAAATGAGTGGGCGAACGCTTATCTGATAAGGCTATCTGAAGGGAAGAAAAAAGGTAGAAAAACGCTTGCTTTTGTAGCTTGTCACACCCTGCTCATTGGTGGAAGCAATACAGGCAACGACAAAGGATTTGTGGACATCCATCCCGCAGCAGACACGGTAAACGATTTTGAGCATAACACATCCCCTCGAAACAATATTTGAGGGAACAGGCAGGGACTGGACGCTCACTGAAAGATTGAAGTAGTCCGTCTCTCCAAAGATAAGGTTACAGGGTGCAAAGCCCTACTCATTGGTGCTTGAAAGAGCGTCCGGCACACATAATAATTCAGTCCAACGCATGGTTGAGCCTACTCACCTCCACGTGCTCTGTAGTGTGCCTGTTTCCTCAAGCTTATTCTAACAAATTACGACTTGCTGCGTTAGAGACACCTGTGTTTCATTTCCCTTTGGTGCCTTGCAGCGCAGCGGAAAGGAATGGTCATAATAATGGCTGAGCCAGATAAGCGACAGATAGGCGATGGCAGCGACAATTATGGTGAAGCTACCAAACAGATGGCCAAAGCCGCAAAGGAAACAGCGAAGCAGGCTGCCATGAAGGGCGCGGAAGCCGGTGCCAATGCCGCAGCCGCAACCGTGCAGGCAAGCGTAGAGGGCGGCAAGGCGGTCGCCGAGGTAGCCGCCGGAACCGCTGCAGGCGGACCGTGGGGCGGAGCTTGTCGCGGCGGAGACGGAGGACAAGCGGCACGGCATCCCGCCGGAGGATAGCTGGCAGCAGCGCAAGGAGGAGGCCGTCGCGCTCCTGCAAACCACGACGGACAGGGACGCGAAGCTCATCTTCCTCGGCGACAAGCTCGCCAACATGCGCACCATCTATCAGAAGTGGTCACAGGTGGGCGATGCGCTCTGGCAGGACTTCCACCAGACCGACCCCGCGCAGCACGCATGGTATTACCGCGCCATCGCCGAGGCGACCCGCGAATTTGAGGGTAGCCTTGCGTGGCGGGAATATGACGCACTGATACGAATCGTCTTTGAGGAGGGAACAACGCTATGACACAGCCATTGACATTCCGCACCGATGGGGATATTCTCTACATCGACCTCAGCGGGCGCATCGACGCGGGCAACGCCGCCGCCGTGGAGGAGGAGCTTCAGGCGATACGCAGGGAGCATATGGGACTCCACACGGTGCTGGACGCGGCCGCACTCGAATACATTTCCAGCGCGGGACTGCGCGTTATTCTGCGCCTGCGCAAGGAGGAGCCGGAGCTTGCCATGATCAATGTCTCCTCCGAGGTCTATGAGGTACTGGAGATGACCGGCTTCACGGAGATGCTGACGGTCAAAAAGGCGTACCGCCGTCTCAGCGTGGACGGCTGCGAGATGATCGGCAAGGGCGCGAACGGAGCCGTCTACCGCTACGATGCCGAGACGATCGTAAAGGTCTATTTCAAGCCTGATGCCCTGCCGGAGATACAGCGCGAGCGCGAGCTGGCGCGCAAGGCACTCGTGCTGGGCATCAACACGGCGATACCCTACGATGTCGTGCGCGTGGGCGAGAGCTACGGCACGGTGATGGAGCTGCTGTCTGCGTCCTCGCTCTCCCAGCTGATCAAAAACGACCCGGAGCATTTGGAACTGCCGCTGAAATACTTTGTGGACATGCTCAAGCAGATCCACGGCACGGAGGTGGACGGCGGCGACCTGCCCGACATGAAGCAGGTAGCGCTGGACTGGGCGGCGTTTGTCCGCGACCACCTGCCGCAGGAGCTGGGCGACAAGCTGTATGCCATGGTGCAGGCCGTCCCCGAGCGGCATACCATGATGCACGGCGACTACCACCCCAACAATGTCATGGTGCGCGACGGCGAGGCTCTGCTCATCGACATGGACACCCTCTGCACGGGACACCCGGTCTTCGAGCTGGGCTCCATGTTCAACGCATTTGTCGGCTTCTCGGAGCTTGACCCGGAGGTGACGCAGCGCTTTCTCGGCTTCTCGCACGAGCTGGCGGGCGTTTTCTGGCGCAGGGCACTTGCACTGTACCTTGGCACGGAGGACGCAGCGCGGCTGGACGAGGTGGAGAACAAGGCAAGGGTCATCGGCTATATGCGCCTCCTGCGCCGCACCATCCGCCGCAGCGAGCCGGATCGCGACAGGCTGATCGCGTTCTACACGGAGCGGCTTACAAGCCTTATCCCCACAGTGGACACGCTGACATTTTGAATTTGATACGCAAAATCAAAACCTCTGGCTTAGAGGGTGCAACTTAGGGATTTCATAATCCCTGAAGAAATGGCATAGTCGTAATATGCGGCTATGCCGTTTTTTCTGCCCATTTAGGGCTGTGGCGGAGTAAAATCGCCGATGCAGTTCCATACGATTCGCAGACGCTGAACCTTTCTGCCGCCAACCTGTGCAGGCTGAAAGACCTCGACCCGTTCTACAAACTCTCGGATGATCTGTAAGCGTCAAACAATAGGCCGGATTGAAACGGCCAGTGAAGTGTGCCAGAATA
>CAVHYW010000069.1:0-10515 GCA_963640475.1 bacterium
GGGCAGCCTTCTTCTGCTCCTGGATCTTCATGGCGTCCAGATCGGTGATCTTGCGCTTGACCATCTTGATCGCCTCGTTCTGGTTGATGCCGCGGACGTGCATGGTGACGAGAAGGTTTCCCTCCACATCCATGAAATCCGTGAGGATACGGTCCTGAATCTCCGGAGCCAATATTTGCAGGAAGGACACCGCACCGTACATTTCGCCGATGCGGAAACGCCGCGTCTCCCCAAACTCGAAGGAAGAAGGCGCGATAAAGTCTTTCACGGACAGACCGCTCGCCGGAAGCCAGTCCCATTCAAAGGCGAATTGTCCGCCCTCCGGATGAAGAAGGCCATGCAGCAGCGCCAGCCGTTCCTTCCCGTCCAGCACCTTCACCGCCGCGCCCATGACCTTGAAGCGGTTGAGGGTGTCCGCCTCGATGCGGGAAAACCGTGCCCGCGCCGCCTGGACGCTCTCCGCCTCGATGGTCAGCGTGACATACTTGTGTTTCACATAGCCGTTGCTGCCGCGCTCATACTGTGTTTGCAGGATGCCGGAGGCCTCGGCGCGGATGCCGTCCAGCGCGTCCCCCTGGGCCGCCATGCGGAACAGGTCCCCGCCGTCCGGCTTGCGGCTGCTGCTGAGAGTCATCTGCACGCCGATGGAGGGATCGTAGCCGTTATAGAAATCGCAGAGGCGTTCAAAGATATCCCGCTGGTCCTCCGGCCCCGCCAGACGGTAGCTGACGTCGGCGTAGGCGATGGTTTTGGAAAAATGCCGGTCGTCCAGACGGCACAGGCCGTCCGGGTACATATTGCGAAACGGGATGCTGCCCTGCACGGTATGGGGCTTGCCGTCTCCCTTTGCCTGCCGGATGACGGCCTCGATCTGCTTCCGCTCCTGCCGGGTGAGCCTGCGCCGGCCCCTGCCCCGTTTCCCCGCGCCGGAGGCGATCTTTCCCACCTCCCGTTCCAGCGCCGCCTGTTTTTCCAGGGCGGTATAGGCGTTGTCGGTCTGGTAGACGCGCTGCTTCGGGCGGGTGAACTTGCACTCTATGAGATGGCCCAGCAGCGCCTCCAGGGGCTGGCCGTTCCTCTCATACAGGGCGAAGAGGAAAAAGGGCAGCATCACAAGGATCATGCACAGCGCCGCCGGCGTCGTGCCCATGCTGCCCTTGCTCAAAAAGAAAAGCGGCACTCCCACAAGCGCCGCCGATCCGAAACACACAAGCTGCCGCTTCGTCAGGCCGAACAGCACCTTGCTCTTGATTTTTGTCAGGTCCTTCGGGACCGTTACGTATGCCAAAATTGATACCTCCTTTAATGCGCTCCGAACAGGCTCTTTGCAAGGCTGCCGGTGCGGAACAGGGTGTAGCACAGCAGCACCGTGTAGCCCAGGCACTCCCAGATGGCAAGGGTGATATCCCCGCCCACGGCGATATTCTGCACCAGCACCGCGTAGATGCCCACGCAGACCATGATGAGGAACGCCTGAAAGCCCAGGGCCAGCAGGGAGCGGAGATAGTTCTGCCCCGTCTGGCCCCACTCCCGGTTGACCATCGTGGCAAAGGGGATGGGACCCACGGACACGGTCAAATACACCTCGATCATTCTTCCGTAGATCACAAGGAAGATGGCGATGGTGAGGATATGGGAGCAGAGGCCCACAAAGAGGCTCTGGAACCACAGCCCCAGCAATGCCCCGATGCTCCAGTCCGCCAGGGTGGTCTCCAGATCCCCCAGCACGCCGGTGATGTCGATGCCCGCGTCGGAGATGATGACGCCGGCGCTCTGGTTGACCACGCTCTGCGCCATATCGAACACCGCCATAACGATATTCCATGTGTTGGTGACGATGAGCACCGCGCAGAAGGTCTTGAAGATCCACTTCCAGAAGAGCCAGGTGTCGAAATCGTGGAGATTATTCTTTTCCACGATCAACTGGATCAGCTCATAACACATGACGAAGGTGAGGATGAGACCGGCGATGGGCACGATGACCGTTTCGGACAGGCTGCGGATCATGTTGAAGATGCCGCCGTTCCAGCCGGAGGGCGTCATGCCCACCTCGCCCGCGATCTCGCCCACCTTCGTGTTCACGCTGTCAAAGGTCCCGGAGAGGTTGGAGAGGATGCCGTCGATCAGCAGCTCTTTGAACCACTCCTGGATCATTTCAATTATCACGGGTGGTCACACCTCCTTTCGGAGGCTCCCGCCGTGAAACGGGAGCCTCCGGGTGGGATGGTCCTGCCGCCGCTCAGCCAAGCAGGCCGGACAGCAGGGGGATCAGGGTCACGCCGATCAGGGCGACGCCGCCGCCCGCGACAAGCTGCTTGACGCCCTGGCTTTTGCTGGCAGGGTTGTCCTGGCCGTAGCCCTCCAGAAGGTTGATGCCGCCCCACACGCACAGGCCGCCGCCCAGGGCGATGACCAGGGTCTGCAATACGTCGATAGCGCTGTTGAAAAATTCCATAATTCACATTTCCTTTCGTTTTGTAGAATCGTTTTCGGGTCCAAGGTCTTTTGCTTTCAATTCGTACATATCGAAAGGCTCGTCCGGCTTTAGGATGGCCGGTCTGCGCTTCATGTACCGTTCCACGTCAAAGACGTTCTTCTTGTCGGCGTCGGACAGGTATTGGTAGCGGGGGTGCTTCGTCAGGTCGTACTTGTCGCTGAAAAACGGGCGCACGCCCCGAAGCTGCAAAATACACTTGCCGCCGTCCATGACCGCGATCTCGTCCTGGGTCATCAGCTCCTTTCCCATTTTCTGATAATTGAGGCCGTGAGAGGTCTGCGCGCCCCGGTTCTCGGACTGGCTCAGGCTGTCGATGGTCTCCTTGCCCAGCAGCTCCGAGATCTCTTTGAGCGTGGACTTCTCCTTGCCTCCCAAAAACAAGGTGACGTCGCAGTTGCCGACAATGGTATCTGCCGCGTCCTTGTAGATGGTCTTTAATTGCGACTGGCTCTGCAAAATGATGGAAGCCGATATCTCACGGCTCCGGATGGTGGCGATCAGCTTGTCGAAGTTGGGGATCTGGCCGATGTTGGCGAACTCGTCCAGCAGGCACCGCACATGGACCGGCAGCCGTCCGCCATAGAGGTCGTCCGCCTTATCGCAGAGCAGGTTGAATAGCTGGCTTTGCAGCATGGCGATGACGAAATTGAAGGTGGTGTCCGTATCGCTCATAATGAGGAACAGCGCCGTTTTCCGGTCGCCCAGGGTGTCCAGCTCCAGCTCGTCCTCCGTCATAATGTCCCGCAGCTCCCTGATATCGAAGGGAGACAGGCGGGCGCCGCAGCTCACCAGAATGGATTTTAAGGTCTTGCCCGCCGCCATCTTGAACTTGACATATTGCTTGACGGCGAAGTGCTCCGGCTGATCCCGCGCCAGCTCGTCAAAGAGAAGATCCACGGGGCTTTTGTAGGTCTCGTCGTCCTCTCTGGCCTCGCAGGCGTTGATGAGCTCCAGCAGGGTGATGAAGTTTTTCTCCTCCGGCTCCGCCTCGTACCAGATGTAGCCGATGAGGGCGCAGTATAACAGGCGCTCGGCCTTGATCCAAAAATCCTCGGCGCTTTTTTCGCCGTCTCCCTTTGTGTTGGCGATGATGACGTTGACCAGCTTGAGGATATCCTTCTCGGAGCGCACATAGGCCAGCGGGTTATATTTCATGCTCTTGGAAAAGTTGATGGTGTTCAGGACCTTGATGCGGTAGGGCTCATAGACGATCCTGCCGCGCTTATCCCGCACCGGCTTTCCGTTCTCGTCCCGCTTCGGCCCGCCGTGCGCCAGCAGCGTTCCCGTCTCCCGCAGGAGCTGCCCTTTGGGATCGGTGACCACATAGGAGCTGTGCATCTGGAGCAGGGACGGCTTGACGAAGAACCTGGTCTTGCCGCTGCCGGAGCCGCCGATGACCAGGATATTCTTGTTCCGCGCCGTTTTCGGATCCTTCGGGCGGCTGGTCATGGTGAGGCTTTCCGTCCGGGTCAGAGGGATGTTCCAGTCCGCCACGGGGTCTATATACGGGGCGATATCCGCCGCCGTGCCCCAACGCGCGCTGCCGTACTCGACGCCCTTGCGGTATTTCTTCGCGTTCTTCGCTTTCAGGTACACCGCCAGCCGGACCAGCGCCGCACCGGCCGCGCCCAGCAGCAGGTCCAGCGGATGGAGGCTGAGCCAGAGGGAAGCGAAGGCCTCGGTGAAGCCCCGGGCGATGTGCAGCGGCTTTTCCGAAGCGTCCGCCCCCGGCGAGAGCCGGACCGCCTGGCAGAGCTTGTCAAAGAGCCAGGCGAACAGCAGATACGGAAGGTTCGGCAGCAGGACCTTTTTCAGCGTTCCCGTCATCGCTCCAGCCCCCGGTTCCTGTTTTTGACCTTCTCGCCCCGCTCCAGCTCCTGCCGCTTCGCCTGCTCCTTGGCCTGGGTCAGCCGCTTACGGATGGAGGGCTTTTTCTCCTTCGCCAGATTTTTGGAGGAGAACTCCCGGAAGGCCGCCGTCACCGCGTCGGCGTCCCTGCCCTTGAAGAACACCAGGTAGCGGGGGATCTCCCCGGTGACGTCCTTTTTCAGGGCGAAGTCGATGCCGTACTTTTTGGCCGTGGCGGAAAACGCCTTGATGTTCTGGTCCGTGATCTCGATATTGGACACGCCGGCGTTATGACGCATGAGCTGCCGGAGTGTCTGCCTGCCGTGCCGGAGCTGGGGGTTTTTCTTCTGCTTCTCCATCTCCTCCAGGGCCTTCTTCATGGCCTGCTGCAGGAGCCGGGCGGTCATTTTGCTGGCCTCCACACAAAGCGCAAGGGTTTTCTGCGTGATTTCTTCCTGCAAGGCGTTCACCTCCGATCTCCGCTGCCGTACAGGTCGTGGCTGACCAGGGAGGTGTAGTAGCTGTTCTCCGTCACCGGGGCGTTATACAGCGCCGCCAGCAGGTACTTCTTGATGTTGCGGACGTAGGTGGTGTTCTCCCGCATCCGGTCCAGCACGTACTCGATGTGGGAGCTGTTGATCTTCAGGAACCGGGACTTCACCACCTCGGCGGGGTAGTCGTCCCCGGCGATCCGGATCATCTCCCGGTTGGAGCAGACGGTATCCACCATGAGCTCCACCAGCTCGTCCAGCCGGTCTTTGTCCAGCCTCTCGTCCTGGGTGAGGATATCGTAGTCGATGTTCTCCAGAATGATCTCCCGGTATCTCTCACGCTCCCGCATCCCGTCCCGTCCGGTCCTGTCCCTGCTTCTGACGCCGGGGGTAGGGGACTTGATGGGATAGGACTTGATCCTTGCGTAATTGATAATTCTTTATTTTGTTCTTTAGTATTTAATTGGGCGGGGTCCTCCTGAATTGGAGCGTCCAACATTGGATTTACCTGTACGGGCTTTTCCCGTATAGGTTTTCCCCGGACAGGCGCGGGGCTTTGCGGGGGCTCCTGTGCCGGAGCCTGCGGCTGCTCCAGGATGGTGTACTCGATGGAGCCAAGCTGGCCGTTCTCGTTGCGCACCCGCTCCCGCACCAGATAGCCGTGCGCCTCCAGCTCCCGGATCCCGCCGCTGATGCTGTCGATGCCGTCCTTGCAGATGCGGGCAAGGCCCTTCATGGTGTAGTCCCAGTCCTCCGGCAGGGACAGCATGAGGGACAGCAGCCCCTTCGCTTTCAGGGACAGCGACCTGTCCCGCAGATGGTAGTTGGACATGACCGTGTAATCTCTGGTCTTTTCGATACGGAAAACTGCCATATCCGGCGCCTCCTTCCTCTCGTTTTGAAAAGTGTCGGTTTTGGCGCAAAAAAGCCCCTGTCCTGCCTCCCGGACGCTTCCCATGGGAAAACACCCACGCCGCCTTTCAAGCGGCGCTCTGAGAGGAAAAAACAGAGGTTTTCGCACCCTAATTGATACATTTTTCGGGTGGGTATGGGAAAAGGGCGCTGATTTTTCGTATCAGCGCCCTTCTGAGCTGTGTCATATTCAGCTTTTCCCGTTACATATTCGCTCGTCTGCTGTCGCAAACCATTGATTTTACTGACTTTGTGGGAGTATCGTTATCCCACCCTGATATTTGACCGTCCCGCGTGGCAGGAAATTGTGACACTCATTGAGGCAGGACTGGTACGCACCCTGATCGTGAAGGATATGTCCCGCTTAGGCCGTGAGTATCTGAAGGTCGGTGAGCTGACGGAGTTGTACTTCCCGTCAAAGGGTGTCCGCTTCATCGCGGTCAACGATGGCGTGGATTCGCTGGTGGAAAGCAGCAGTGACTTCAATTGCACCACCCCATCCGCAACTGGGCCAACGAGCTCCACGCCAAGGACACCAGCCGCAAGGTGCGTTCTGTGAAGCGGATGCAGGCGGAAAACGGCGAACGCTTAGGCGGCAAGCCGCCCTACAGCTACCGCAAGCGGGACGGTGACAGCAAGCACATTGTACCAGACGAAGAGACCAAAGAGGTCGTCCAGCGCATTTTCCAACTCTGCTCTGAGGGCAAAGGCCCCTGCCAGATCGCCCGCATGCTGAAGGCGCAGCAGGTGCTGAACCCCACCAACCAGTACTACCGCCAGACCGGTGTGGCCTGCACACGGCTGGATACCACGCGACCTTACGCATGGACAGGAAGAACCGTAGCTGACATTCTGAAGAATCCTGTGTATCCGGGCCACACGCTTAATATGCAGAGCAGCACCCTGTCCTACAAGAACAAAAAAGTCATCCACCGTCCACCGGAAGAACAGGTGCTGGTGAAGAACACCCACGAGGCCCTCATTGACCAAGAACTGTGGGACACGGTACAGCGCATTCGTGAGCACAAACGCCGTCCGCCCAAGCACATGGACGAGCCGGGGCTGTTCGCCGGATTGGTCTACTGTGCCGACTGCGGCGGGTACATGGTACTGTGCCGCACAGGCAAAATGCGACCGGAGCAATACTATTTCCGTTGCTCCACCTATGGCAAGCGGGGCAAAGAAGCCTGCACACCTCACCACATTACAGAAGCCAATCTGAAAGCCCTCGTGTTGGATGACCTGCGGCGGGTGACGCATTTCGCGAGGACGAAGAAGCTCCAGTTCGCCGCTCACATCAACCGCAAGAACACGGCGCAGCTCCGCAAAGAGATGACTGCCACCCAGCGAGAACTGGATAAAATGGTGAAACGGAACTCGGATCTGTCTGCCTTGTTCAAGAGGCTCTATGAGGACAATGTGCTGGGCAGGATATCCAACGAGCAGTTCCGCATGCTGTCCGCCGACTACAATATGCCGAGCAGAAGCAACTGGCGGTGTCCATACCTGAGAAGCAGGCGAAGCTGGAGAAGCTGAAAGCCTCCGCCGCCAACGTGGATGCCTTCATTGAGAAGGCCAGCCGCTACACGGAGATAACCGAGCTGACGCCGGAACTGCTGTGGACGTTCATTGAGCGCATCGACATTGGCGAGAGGCCAGGCCGCTACAACCGCAACGGTATGCAGGAGGTGCGGATCATCTACCGTGACATCGGTGTCATAGACAGCGCCCTGTCAGCAGAGGACGCCGAGTGCACCGAGGTACACTTCATTCCCCCTCTGGAAATGGTCGTACAACAGATGGCCGCACAGACGCAGGTGTCGTAAGCGCGGAAAATCAAGGCAAAAAAGAACAGGCAGGCAGCGGCTTACGCCACTGCCTGCCCATACAAAAGGTCAGGTCACTTTGTGTACCTATGAAAGAGAAGCCGCCTGGGCGGTTTTTTTATGTCAGAGAAGAAAAGTTTGTAGGGGGCGGCGTCCTCGACGCCCCGTTTCCCTTACGGAAATACTTCGGTAAACCGGCGGGCCGTCGAGGACGCCGCCCCTACGCAACAGCTATTGACAGACCCTTGTAAAGCGGTGCCCTCACCCCGCCGTACATCCATCAAAAAACAAGTTGCCTTTTCTGCCGGTTTGTAGCATACTAGGGAGAGGAACATTTTCCGCAAAAGGGAGACACCAATGGAACGAGAACTGGAAACCATCCGACTATACTACGAAGACCCCTATATGAAGGAGTTCGAGGCGGTGGTGCTGGACTGCATCCCCGACGGCAAGAACTACCGCATCAAGCTGAACCGCACCGCCTTCTATCCGGAGGGCGGCGGCCAGCCCTGCGATCTGGGGCGGCTGGGCAGCGAGCCGGTGCTGGACGTGCAGGAGGAAAACGGCATCATCTATCACACCGTGGCCCATTCCCTGACGGTGGCCGCTCCGGTGGTGGGGCGCATCGACTGGGCGCGGCGCTTTGACCACATGCAGCAGCACTCCGGCGAGCATATCGTCTCCGGTATGCTGTGCGAGACCTACCACTGCGATAACGTGGGCTTCCACATGGGGGCCGACGTGGTGACCATCGACTATAACGCCGACATCCCGTGGGAGGGCGTGCTGGAGATCGAGCGGCGGGCCAACCGGTACATACAGGAGAACCACGCGCCCCGGATCTGGTGGCCGTCTCCGGAGGATCTGGCCGACCTGCCCTACCGCAGCAAGAAGGCGCTGGAGGGCCCCGTGCGGATCACCCAGTTCCCCGGCGCGGACATGTGCGCCTGCTGCGGCACCCATGTGGGCTCCAGCGCCGAGGTGGGGCTGGTGAAGTTCATCGGCTGGCAGAAGTTCCGTAACGGCGTGCGGCTGGAGCTGCTGTGCGGCCAGCGGGCGGTGGACTACCTGTCCGTGAACTGGCAGCAGAACAGCGCCATCGGCCGGGAGCTGTCGGTAAAGCCCGACGCTACCCACGCCGCCGTACTGCGGCTGAAGGAGGAACTGGCGGCGGTAAAGCAGAAGTGCGACGCGCTGGAGACTGAGAGCTTTGCCGTATTGGCAAAGCAGTATACGGGTGCAGGCAATGTGGTGCTGGTGCGGCCCGCCATGGAGCCGGACGCCGTGCGGCGGCTGTGCGACGCGGTGGCCCAGAGCTGCGGCGGACGCTGCGCCGTGTTCGCCGGACAGGAGGGCGCGTACAAGTACGCTGTCATCCATTCCGGCGCGGATATCCGGGAACTGGTAAAGGACATGAACGCCGCCCTCCACGGACGGGGCGGCGGACGGGATGGCTTCGCGCAGGGCAGCGCCGCCTGCACGGAAGCGGACATCTATGACTTTTTTGGAGGATCGAACGAATGACACAACGTGGAAAACGGGTCTATCATGGCCGCCGTCCCGCCCCTATCGTGTGGCTCATCGCCCTTGTGGTGCTGATCGCCGCGGTGGTGCTGGTGGTGATCGGCCTCGGCAAGAAGGACAAGACCCCTGACGAAGAACCCGGTCAGGTGGTGACGCCCAATACCCCCAATACCCCGGATGATACGCAGGAGCCGGACAACGATCCGGACAACACCCAACAGCCGGTGGACACCAATACCAACGACCCCAGTCTGGCCACAGACGAGCCGTACATCGACGCCAACGGGTTGCTGCAGTACAGCACCAGGGGCCACTATGTGCAGGCCGACAGCTATCAGGGCGGCGGCGAGCCGGACTGGCAGCTGCTGCTGGTGAACGACTGGAACCCCCTGCCCGCCGGGTATGACGACGGCGTGACCTTCACCACCGTCAGCGGCGGCAAGCAGGTGGACAGCCGCATCATCGACGCGGTGAACCGGATGCTGGAGGACGCCAAGGCTTACGATCTGGCGGTGGTCAGCGCCTACCGTCCCAAGGAGGAACAGGACACCCTCTACTGGCGGAAGGTGAAGCAGTACACCGACAAGGGCTATACCGATCTGGAGGCCCAGAAGGTGGGCGGCACCATCGTCAAGCGCCCCGGCTTCAGCGAGCATAACTGCGGCCTTGCCATGGACGTGGGCGGCAGCGGCGACTATACGCTGGAGCAGACCTTCGCCAACACGGCGGCCTATACATGGATGATGGAGCACTGTGCCGACTATGGCTTCATCCTCCGCTTCCCGGAGGGGAAGGAGGACATCACCGGCGTCATCTATGAGCCGTGGCACTACCGCTATGTGGGCGTGGAGGCCGCGAAGTACATCATGGACAACGATCTGTGTCTGGAGGAATATCTGGCACAGGTGAAGAAGTAAGAGAGAAGGTAAACGAAAAGACCGCCGTTCGGCGGTCTTTTTGCGTGTGGTAAAAAAACTGTCGGGCGGAGCATATGCCAAAGGCCCCCTTGTGTAAAGGGGGCTGTCGAGCGTAAGCGAGACTGGGGGATTGTCCGTACTTCGACAACCCCTCCGTCGCCTACGGCGACACCTCCCCTTACACAGGGGAGGCTTTGATCGACCGCACCAAAATCAACCCCGCGAAAAAAGAGAGCCTTGCGGCTCTCTTTTTCTTATCCTTTTTAGCAGAAAAGTCGCTAGACTTTTCGCCAGTATTAGTACGCCAGCTTCTCCGCCAGATATGCCTTCAACTCGCTGATGGGGATACGCACTTGCTCCATGGAGTCACGCTCGCGGACGGTGACGCAGTTGTCGCCGGCCTTCTCCGCGTCGCCCACGGTGTCGAAGTCCACGGTGATGCAGTAGGGGGTGCCCACCTCGTCCTCGCGGCGGTAGCGCTTGCCGATGGAGCCGGTCTC
>CAVHYW010000070.1:0-10308 GCA_963640475.1 bacterium
AGATGGATGCTACGGCGGCATAGCCGCCGAGATCGGAGGCTAAAAACATGCCACCGGCATGTTTTCTTAACGCCCCGACGCCGCTGCCGCTGAATTTTACGCCGAACAACGTTTTTAGTTCTACCATTGATAATATGAGCGGCAGCGGCGCAAGAAGAAAGTCGATGCGTCATTCGCAACGAAATCAACCAAGTTCTGTGAACGCGCGGTAAAAGACATCAAATCAGCACAAGACATAGCGTGGGCGGATTCTTAAACCGCAGGTTTAAGCTGTCCTTTTGGTCACTTTTGGGACAGCGGCCAAAAGTGACCCGCGCCGGAGCGCGGAACATCCCCTCGCGCCATCGGGCGCGAGTCCACCAGAGAAAAAATAAGGAGAGAACCACAATGGCACAGCTTTATTTCAAGTACGGAGCCATGGGCTCCAGCAAAAGCGCCAACGCGCTGATGGCCCGCTTCAACTATGAGGAGCGGGGACAGGACACCCTGCTGGTAAAGCCCCAGCTGGACACGCGGGACGGCGACCACATGGTATCCTCCCGCATCGGACTGAAGCACCCTTGCGTCTATTTCCACGAAATGCAGGCCATGTCCGACGAGGAACTGCAAAAATACGCCTGTATCATCGTGGACGAGGCACAGTTCCTCAGCAAGGAGGAGGTCTACTATCTGGTGCATCTGGTGGATGACTGCGGCATCCCCGTCATCTGCTACGGCCTGCGGGCGGACTTCAAGGGCGACCTGTTCCCCGGCAGCTATCACCTGCTGGTGCTGGCCGACAAGCTGGAGGAGGTCAAAACCATCTGCTGGTGCGGCAAGAAGGCGGCCTTCAACGCCCGCTTTGATGAGGAGGGCCATGTGCTGAAGGAGGGCGCGCAGGTGGTGCTGGGCGCCAACGACCAGTACATCGGGCTGTGCCGCCGCCACTGGATGGCGGGCGATCTGGGGCCGGACTTCCACCGGCTGCGGAAATGATCTGCACGCTGTGTCCCCGGCGCTGCGGCGCGGAGCGGACGGAGACGCAGGGAAAAGGCTTCTGCGCCATGCCTGCGGGCATCCGGGTGGCCCGGGCCGCCCTGCATATGTGGGAGGAGCCGCCCATCTCCGGCACCAACGGCAGCGGTACGGTGTTCTTCTCCGGCTGCACCCTGCGGTGCCGCTATTGCCAGAATGGCAGCATCTCCGCCGGAGGCTTCGGCAAGGCCATCACCACGGAGCGGCTGCGGGAGATCTTCGAGGAGCTGATCGCACGGGGCGCTCACAACATCAATCTGGTGACGCCTACTCACTTTCTGCCGTGGATATTGCCGGCGCTGGAGCCGAAATTGCCCGTGCCGGTGGTGTATAACTGCGGCGGCTATGAATCCGTGGAGACCCTGCGGCAGCTGGAGGGCAAGGTGGACATCTATCTTCCCGACCTCAAGTATGCCGACGGCAATCTGGCGGGAAAACTCAGCGCCGCGCCGGACTATTTCCCCGTGGCCGCGGCGGCCATCCGGGAGATGTTCCGCCAGACGGGGCCCTGCGTGCTGGAGGACGGCCTTCTCAAGCGAGGCGTGGTGATCCGGCATCTGGTGCTGCCGGGACAGCTGGACAACACCCGCCGCTGCATCGACTGGGTGGCGGAGAATTTCCAGCCCGGCGAGGTGCTGTTCTCCCTCATGAGCCAGTACACGCCCCAGCCCGACGCGGAGGGTGTTCTGCGCCGCCATGTGACCCGGTCGGAGTACCGCGCCGCCGTGACGTACATGGAGAACTGCGGCATCACCGACGGCTTTACCCAGGAGCGCACCGCCGCCAGAGCAGAGTACACCCCGCCGTTCGACCTGACGGGAGTGTAATAACTGGCGAAAAATCTTGCGATTTTTCTGCCAAAAGGATCGCGGCGTCCGCGCCGCGAACTCTGCGAGGCTTTTATCCACATAGAGACGAAACAATATCAGGTAAAAGTATCACTCATTCCATACATTTAGCACTATTGCACAAAAATATTTTCAAATCTTTGTAAGTTTTTATTGCATTTCTCCCGCTGACCTGCTAAGATGGGACTATAAGAGGAGAGGGCGGCGTGCCCTTGACAACCAAAGGAAAAGCAGGAGGTCTTGTGTTATGAGCTATCCCACCACCGGCCATGAGGTCTATGTGAGCCTGAACCTGTCCAACACCATGCTGACCGGCATCGGCAAGGGCACCATCACCCGCGAGGAAGTTTCCGTGGATTACCTGAAGGAGCTGTTTGCCCAGCACGGCGTCATCGTCTCCGCCAAGCCGGAGCAGGCACGGCTGCTGAATCTGCTCAACGAGCAGTATGATCTGGGTCTGGAGATCCCCGAAAAGCTGAAGCTGTTCCAGCTGAGCGAGCAGCACCGCCGTCTGGTGGTCATCAACGTCAGCGGCCTGCGCCGCAGCGGCGGCTCCCTGCTGCCCTCCTACACTGAGGATGAGTTTGCCGAGGCCACCTTCTCCTTCGTGAAGTACTATGTCCAGAGCGAGCATTACGACGAGCTGAAGGCCCGCGTCCAGAAGCTGGAGTTCGAGCTGGAGCAGGAGCTGGCATGGCGCAACCGCACCGACGAGGAGCAGGTGTAATTTCTTTCGATACACGAGGGGACGGCGAAAGCCGTCCCCTTTGTTGTTTTCTTTGCTTTTGGTTGGAAAAGGAGTATTCCGCGTCTCCGGACGCGGGACACTTTTGGCCGCGGCCCCAAAAGTGTCCAAAAGGGCGCTTAAACCTGCGGTTTAAGAATCCGCGCACGCTGTTTCGTGCTGTATTTTGTATCCTTTTACCTCGCGTTCGCGGAACACGGTTGATTTCGTATCGTATGACGAATCGACTTTCCTCTTGCGCCGCTGCCGCTTACGTTCTCAACGGTAGAACTAAAAGCATTGTTCGTCGTTGGCATTAGCGGCAGCGGCGCTGGAGCAGAAACGATTCGATAACGAAACGAAAAGGGACATTCCCCGTGAACGTGTGGTTGGCAATCACGTCTTTGCACAATACATAGCGCGCAAGGAAGTGAAGAAACCATCGGTTTCTTCCGACTCTTTTGGCTACTTTTCCAGCTGCTGGGAAAAGTAGCCCGTCGGAGACCGTCCTCGCGCCGAAGCGCGAAACACCCCAACACAAAATTTCCCTGCAACAAATTTCCCCCGTTCCGCGTATCCACTATGAAAGGAGGTGGTCACTGTGGGCACTTTGCTGCGTACGGGCAAAGACCTTGAGGACATCTATCAGCGCCATGTGGACATGCTGTACCGCGTGGCCTATTCCTTCATGAAGAACGGCGCGGACGCGGAGGATATGGTACAGGAGACCTTCCTCCGGCTGATGCGCAGCGGCACGGCGTTTGAATCGGCCCAGCACGAAAAGGCGTGGCTGATCGTGACCGTGTCCAATCTGTGCAAAAGCGCGCTGCGCAGTCCGTGGCGGCGGCGGGAGGACTTCGAAGCCCTCAGCGAGCAGCCTACCACGGAGGACGCGGCCCCGGACGGTACGTTACAGGCGGTGCTGGCCCTGCCGGATGACTATAAATTACCGGTCTATCTCTATTACTACGAGGGCTATCCCACCGCCGACATTGCCCGGATGCTGAAGGTGGCTCCGGCCACTGTCCGCAGCCGCCTGAACCGCGCCAGAAAAAAACTGAAATTGACCTTGGGAGGTGATCTCCAATGACGGGTAATGACATTTACCGGGCCTATGACAACCTGCGGCCCGACGATGCGGCCAGGGAACGGATGCTGCGAAACGTTCAGGCCGCCTATTCCCAGAGGACGATCCGAAAGCGGCCCTTTCGGGGCACGCTGATCCTTGCGGCGGCGCTGGTTCTGGTGCTGGCGCTGGTCACCACCGGCTTTGCCACCGAGTGGTTCGGCCTTGCCAGTCTGGGACAGCGGCAGGAGCCCTCGGACTGGGGCAGCGGACAGGAGACCATACTGGGCTTACAGGGCCTGGCGGACAGTCCCGCCTGTCAGGCAGCCAAAGCCTGGGGCGACTGGTGCGCCGCCTATGAGCCGGATCCGGCCGACATCATCACGCCGGATGTGCCGTACCTCTACTACGGCTGCCGCACAGAGGAAATGATCCAAAAGCTGGATGAGCTGGCGGCGGAATACGGCCTCTCCCTTCTGCCGGGCGAGGCACTGTTCCCGGCGGACGAGGCGGCGCTGCTGGCCAACGAAGGGCTGTCCGCCCCGCTGCGGCAGGACACGGAGCGCGTGGAGAACCGCTACGAAGCCGGTTACGGATACAGCGACGGCACCTTTGTCATGGACGGCACGGTGACCTTTACCGACGGCTCATGGCTGACGGAGCCGGTGCCCTACAAGCTGTTCCGCACCATGAAAACGACATTGACCACCGGGGAGCTGAACCTGGGCGATCTGGTGGTGTTCCCCTATGAGGACTGGCCCTACGGCACGCTGCTGCTGGCGCTGGGCAATGACCGGGCGCTGATCGTC
Organism: bacterium; assembly: GCA_963640475.1. Classification (GTDB taxonomy): domain Bacteria; phylum Bacillota; class Clostridia; order Oscillospirales; family Oscillospiraceae; genus Vescimonas. The sequence continues at coordinate 4,462 of CAVHYW010000070.1, forward strand.
GCCGATCAGGCGGATGCCTTTGTGGTGGTGGAGATCATGGGCACCTATTACGGTGACGTGGTGGACGGCGAGGTCCACATGACCCGCAGCCACATTCAGGCCATCGCCGACAGCTTCGCCTTTGACCGATTGGCCGAGGGCAAGTGAAAAGATAAAAGAGAAAAGTGAAAAGTTGTGGTATGCCGCCTGCGGCGGCATGATTTGAATTGTGCCGCACAGCGGCACACCGCTTCTTTTCTCTTTTCACTCTTCTCTCTTCTCTGCAAAAGAAAAAAGCCTGCTATGCAGGCTTTTTTCTTTTGCTTTATTGTACCTCGTTGAACACGTCCGCCATGTCCATGTCATACATGTGCTTCAACATGCGGGTGACCATGTTGCTGTAACCCCACTCGTTGTCGTACCAGGCGATCAGCTTCACGAAGTCCTGATCCAGCATGATGCCGGCAGTCTCGTCAAACACGCAGGGGCAGGGGTTGGCGATCATATCGGTGGACACCACCTGATCGCGGGTATAGCCGATGATACCCTTCATATACGTCTCGGAGGCGTGGAGGATCTCATAGCAGATATCGGCGTAGGAAGCGCTGGTGCTGAGCCGGGCGGTCAGATCCACCACGGACACGTCAGCGGTAGGCACACGGAAGGCCATGCCGGTCATCTTGCCCTTCAGGGAGGGGATCACCCGGCCCACGGCCTTGGCCGCGCCGGTGGAGGTGGGGATGATGTTGTTGAGGATGGAGCGGCCAGTGCGCCAGTCGCTGCCGCCGCGGGAGTCCACAGCCTTCTGCTTGGCGGTGGAGGCGTGGATGGTGGACATGAGGGACTGCTCGATGCCGAAGGTCTTATGAATGACATAGGCCAGCGGGGCAAGGCAGTTGGTGGTGCAGCTGGCGTTGGAGATGACCTTCATATCGCTGCGGTACTCGTCGCTGTTGACGCCGTAGACGAAGGTGGGGGTGGCGTCGTCCTTGGCGGGCGCGGTGAGGATGACCTTCTTGGCGCCGCCCTTGAAGTGGCGGCTGGCCTTGTCGGTGGTGTTGTTGGCGCCGGTGGACTCGATGATATACTCGGCCTCACTGTCGGCCCAGTTAATCATGGCGGCGTCGGACTCGCTGTACACCTTGATCTTGTGGCCATTCACGATCAGGTCGCCGCCGGCGTGCTCCACCATACCGGGGAAGTTGCGGAATACCGAGTCGTATTTCAGCAGGTACACCATGTAGTCGATGTCAGCCTTACGCAGGTTGATGCCGCGGATATCGAAGGTCTCCGGATTTTCGCACATAATGCGCAGGACGATGCGTCCGATGCGGCCGAAGCCGTTAATGCCGATCTTGATAGCCATATTGTTTTCCTTTCACTTTCGTGCCGCCATGCGGCCCCTTTTTTGTTCCATTGTACATTATAATACGAAGCGAACGGATTGTCTCCCTCCGAAACGAAGAATAAATGTAGAAAAAATGTTATCTGTTTTGTGCATTTTGGCGCATTTTTGCAACTTTTCGAGTGGTATAAGTGGAATGTTCCATACATTCTTGACCTTATTCTCTGACTTATGACAGCGCCTTTGCGTAAAAGAAAAGCAAACAGAAAGCGCCAGCCCGAACGGACTGGCGCTTTCTGTTTGTGTGTTTTGTTAGGAGAGAGAGAAAAATCACATAAGGATTGGCTTCCTTTTGGATGAGTCTATACTACCCTATATTTTTTTCGGAATCTTGAATTGCCCGTGAACTTTTTATGAACATTGGAAACAAATTATGAATCAATAGGTGATTTTGCCAAAGGATTCGGCGGTTATCGGAACTTTTTGCTCTCGGCCACCGCCAGCTGGTCGCAGCGGTTGTTCTTCTCGTTCTCGGCATGGCCCTTGACCCAGTGAAGGCGCACGTCATGACGCTTCAGCTCCGGCAGCAGCTGCTGCCACAGGTCAACGTTCAGCACCGGCTTCTTGTCGGCCTTGATCCAGCCCTTTTTCTGCCAGCCGTACAGCCAGCCCTTGTCGATGGCGTCCACCACATATTTGGAATCGCTGTAAAGCTCCACGATGCAGGGCTCCTTCAGCAGGCGCAGCGCCGTCAGCACGGCGGTCAGCTCCATGCGGTTATTGGTGGTCTGGGCTTCGCCGCCGGACAGCTCCTTTTCGTGGCCCTGCCACTCCAAAATCGCGCCCCAGCCGCCGGGGCCGGGATTACCGCTGCAAGCGCCGTCGGTGTAGATGGTTACTGTTTTCATAATTGATTCGTTCCTTATCAGATTTGTAAGGGGGAATTTCGCGCCCCGGCGCGACCTACTTTTGCCAACAGTGGCAAAAGTAGGCAAAAGCACCGGAAGGAACCTCCGGTTCCTTCACTTCCGGGCGCGCTACACCTTGTACGAATTTGTGATTGCATACCTCACGTTCGCATAAGATTTTCTTTTTCGTTTCGTAAAAGGGATCGTCTCTGCTCCAGCGCCGCTGCCGCTAATGCTTACATTGGACAGCGCTGTTGGTTCTACCGTTGATAACATCAGCGGCAGCGGCGCAAGAAGAAAGTCGATTCGTCATACATATCGCTATCCACTGTGTTCTGTGAACGTGTGGTACATGATATCACATTCGTGAGGGATATAGCGCGCAGGAAGTCCAGAAATCTGGATTTCTGGTTGTCCTTTTGGGTTCTTTTGGGACAACGGCCAAAAGTACCTCGTCCCCGAGGGGACGAAATACTCCCATCGCCCCGGAGGGCGAAACATCCTTATATACAAAAAAGTATTTATTCCACCCCAACAACGATCACTGTTCCCTCTTCCACGCGGAAGGTCACATTGCATCCGGCATAGGTCAGGCCGTACACCCGTTGGGGATCGTCCTGATACCGGGGCCGGGGATCGTTGGCCAGCACCGCCAGCAGGCCGGGGCGATCCGCTTCCGGAAGCCTTTCCAGCAGGTCGGGCGGGCAGTCCACCGCCAGCGCCGCACTGTTGAGAGCGTCGGTAAAACCGCCCTTTGCATCAGGCCGGGCGTCGCAGTAGGGCAGATAGGGCTTGATGTCCAGAATGGGCGTACCGTCCACCAGATCGGCACCCCGGACATGGATCACCGGGCCATCGGGGGTTTCCCACTCCACGCCGGACAGCTCCACGCAGCTCAGGCCGATGGGGTTGGGCCGGAAGGGGGAGCGGGTGGCGAACACGCCCATGCGCTGGTTGCCGCCCAGACGGGGCGGCCGCACGGTGGGGGACCAGTCCTTCCGGATGGCCTGATCGAACACCCACACCAGCCACAGGTGGGAAAAGCCCTCCAGACCCCGCAGGGCATCGGGGTTGCGGTACTCCGGCGCAAAGACAATCCGTCCCGCCGTGGGGGCAAGGCCGCTCTGCCGGGGAACGCCGAATTTCTCGGCAAAGGGGGTATGGATATGGGCGATGACGGAAAGGGAGAGGGTGTCCATAGGGGTCTCCTTTTGATTTATTTTTTAGGAGAGTTTCGTCCCTGCGGGGACGAGGTACTTTTGGCCATTGTCCCAAAAGTACCCAAAAAGACAACTTGAAACCCAGGTTTCAAGACTTCCTTGCGCGCTATGCATTTTCGGATTTTGATACTGTATACCACACGTTTGCGCAAAATCTTTCGTATCGTTTTGCCATTGAATCGTCTTTGCTCCAGCGCCGCTGCCGCTGATGCCTACGCCGAACAACGCTTCAGTGTCTACCGTTGCAATCGTGAACGGCAGCGGTGCAAGAAGAAAGTCAATTCGTCACATGCGGCGATAACAGCCGTGTTCTGTGAACGCGCGGTAAAAAACATCAAATTAAAAATGGGGTATAGCGTGGGCGGATTCTTAAACCGCAGGTTTAAGCGGCCTTTTTGGACACTTTTGGGGCCGTGGCCAAAAGTGTCTCGCGCTCGGAAGCGCGAAATATCCAAATAAGGGCGGGGTAGAACCCCGCCCCTACGTTGGTTATTCTTCCTCGTCCTTGTCTGTCAGGGCCATGGCGATCACACGGTCGCCCTCCTCCTTGAAGCGCATGACGATGACGCCCTGGGTGGCGCGGCCGGCGCTGCGGATGTTTTCCACCGCCGTGCGCAGCATGATGCCGCTCTGGGTGATGAGCAGGATATCCTCGCTGCCGTCCACCACCTTCATGCCCACTACGCCGCCGGTCTTATCGGTGACCATATAGTTCTTGATGCCGATGCCGCCGCGGTTGGTAACGCGGTACTCCTCCACCGGCGTCTGCTTGCCGAAGCCACGCTCGGTGATGGACAGCACCTGACAACCCTCCACCGCCTTGGCGGCGCCGATGACACGGTCGCCCTCACGGAGACGGATGCCACGGACGCCCACGGCGTCACGGCCCATGGAGCGGACGTCGTTCTCGTCGAAGCACACTGCCATACCGTCATAGGTAGCGATCAGCACGCGGCTCTGGCCGTCGGTCTCCAGCACGGACACCAGACGGTCGCCCTCGTCCAGACGGAGGGCGCGGATGCCGTTCTGCCGCAGGTTGCGGAAGGCGGATACGGCTACGCGCTTGACGGTGCCGTTCTCGGTCACCATGGTCAGCTGGAGGTTGCTGCTGTCGGTCTCCTCACTGGGCCGGTAGTGGATCATGGCCTGCACCCGCTCGTCGGTCTCGATCTGCAGGATGTTCACCAGCGCGGTGCCCTTGGCGGCCTTGCCGGATTCGGGGATCTGATAGCCCTTCTTGCGGTAGACCTTGCCGGTATCGGTGAAGAACATGATGAAATCATGGGTAGAGGCGGTAAACACGTCGCAGACGTAATCCTCGTCCCGGGTGGTGATGCCCTTCTTGCCCATGCCGCCCTTGGACTGGGCCGCGTACTCGCTGACCGGCGTGCGCTTGATATAGCCGTTGTTGGTCAGGGTATAGACGCACTGCTCCTCCTCGATCAGATCCTCGATGTCGATCTCGTCCTCCACATCCTGAATTTCCGTCTTGCGCTCGTCGCCGTACTTGTCGGCGATGGCGGTCAGCTCCTCTTTCAGGATGGACTTTACCAGACCTTCGTCGTTCAGGATGCGCAGGAAGTAGGCGATGCGCTCCTCCAGCTCCTTATACTCATTCTGCAGCTTCTCCCGATCGAGGCCCTGCAGGGCCTTCAGGCGCATATCCAGAATGGCCTGGGCCTGCACATCGTCCAGACCGAAGCGGGCCATCAGGTTTTCCTTGGCGTTGTCATAGCTGGTACGGATGATCTTGATGACCTCGTCGATATTATCCTGCGCGATCAGCAGACCCTCCAGCAGATGGGCCCGCTCCTGTGCCTTTTTCAGGTCGAAGCGGGTACGGCGGACGATGATCTCTTCCTGGAACTTGAGATACTCGTCGATGATATGCCGCAGGGACAAAATCTTGGGCTGGCGCTGGTTTTCCACAAGGGCCAGCATATTGATGGCAAAGGTGGTCTGCAATTGGGTCTGGGCAAACAGGCGGTTCAGCACCACCTGGGGATTGGCGTCGCGCTTCAGCTCAATGACCATGCGCATACCGTTGCGGTCGGACTCGTCCCGGATATCGGAGATGCCCTCGATGCGCTTGTCCTCCACCTGATCGGCAATGGACTTGATGAGCATGCGCTTGTTCACCTGATAGGGCAGCTCCGTGAAGATGATGCGGGTGCGGCCGCTGCCGAACTCCTCAAACTCGTGGCGGGCGCGGACCATCAGGCGGCCCCGGCCGGTGGCGTAGGCGGCGCGGATGCCGCTGCGGCCCATGATGATGCCGCGGGTGGGGAAGTCGGGGCCCTTCACATGCTCCATCAGGTCGGAGAGGGTGGCCTCCGGATTATCCAGCACGCAGATGCACGCGCCGATGACCTCCCGCAGGTTGTGGGGCGGGATG
>CAVHYW010000071.1:0-10086 GCA_963640475.1 bacterium
ACTGGCAGCGCCAGCCGCGGTTGGTGTGCCACTGACCGTTATCATCGCACCACACGACGCGGAAGGTGAACATACGCTCGGGCTCGACCATACGGCCCAGCAGATCGACCTTCTCATACTCGGGGTGCTTCTCGATCACAGGCTCCAGAGAGGACAGAACTTCCTCAACGGTCTGGACGAATTCGGGCTCATTGCCGTGCTTGGCCTTGACGTTTTCCAGCACGCTTGCCAGATAAGCATTCATAATAATTGCCTCCTCAAATTTTATTCCTCAGTGTTTTGGGGAACGTTTGACGGACCCTATTCCATCGCCTTTGATGATAACACGGTTTTCGAGATTTCTCAAGAGGAAACCGACGAATTATCCGGCGAGCGTTAGTAAAATTTCAAGTGGAAAATTTGTGCAAAATGTCGTTTTGCCGTTTAAAGTGCAACACGCCCTCGCGTTTTTTAGCGGGGAAGGGGTTGCTTTTCCTTATGGCATCTTGACATTTTCCACCGATAGCTTATAATAAGTTGTTGGCTGGATGCCGACCCGACCGATTCAGGGAAAAGGAGATTATAATAATGACATATACCATGACCATCGCCGGTTTGAAGCGTGAGCTTCCCATCTGTAAGGTAAATGACGACCTTTATATCGGCGCGTTCATCTGCTTCGGCGACGCCGAGGTCACCGTGGCCGCCGCCGCTGAAATGCTCAAGCGGCTGGAAGGCATTGAATACGACTATCTCTTTACCGCCGAGGCCAAGTCCATTCCTCTGATCCACGAGATGGCCCGTCAGAGCGGCGCAAAGAAGTATTTTATCGCCCGCAAGGGCCCCAAGGTCTACATGCCCGATCCCATTTCCGTGGCGGATCAGTCCATTACCACGCTGGCCCAGCAGATGCTGTATCTGGGCAGTGACGACGCAGAGTTGATCCGCGGCAAGAAGATCGTGATTATGGACGACGTGATCTCCACCGGCGGCAGCCTGAAGGCCATGGAGGCGCTGGTACACAAGGCCGGCGGCGAGGTGGTGGCCAAGATCGCCGTGCTGGCCGAGGGCGGCGCGGCGGACCGCAAGGACATCATGTTCCTTGGCAAGCTGCCTGTGTTCAACGCCGACGGCACGGTAAAGGGCTAAGAAGACTGGCATGAAGTGGAATATATTCAAGTGCAGCGGGAAAATACGGTCTTATACATATCCGGTCATTAAGATCGTTTTATGCGTTCTATTGATTATATTTCTGGTGAACAGAAACCACTTCTTTGTGATCCATTCTTCTGTTTGGGAGATCGTTGTCAGGAACATCTGCTTCCAAATCGTAATACTGGCCGTACTGTGCATTTATATATCCACGGCGGAGATGGTCCTGCTCCGCGAACGCAGGGCGGCAGCTGCGGTATCAGCTCTGCCGGAAGGCAGGGACTATCGCATAGATGATTTGGTGTCGCTTCTGGGATCGAACGATATTATTGAGATCACCGCTGCTACGGATGACAAAGTGATCCGTTTCGGTGCCAGTTCGGATTGCCGTCCCGGCGACGCGCACTTTTTTGACAAGACTTACTATATCGACGATAAAGCCGATATCGGTATTGATGAAGTAAAGAAAGCGCTGAAGCGTTGTGCGGATAACGACCTGATCCACGTATTGACCATTGATGATATCCCGGTTAGCAATGATTCGTGCGCAGGCGCATAATGCAAAAATGCAAAACCTCTGACATTGCCGTTGGCAATGTCAGAGGTTTTGTTGGAATACGATGTCCGTAACGAAGCGGTAGAAAGCAGCTTGTTTGATGGCGAGGTGATAGGATGGGCGCATGGGGAACATCTTTATATGAGAACGATACGACCCGCGATATCAGGGCCGACTATATTGATAAGTTGAAGCGGGGAAAGAGCAGCGAAGAGGCGACAAACGAGCTGATATGCCAAAATCGGGAGATCGTGGGTGACGTTGAAGAGGAACCGCTGTTCTGGTACGCACTGGCGGATACGCAGTGGGAATATGGCAGGCTGCTGCCGGAGGTAAAAAAGAAGGCGTTATTTTTCATAGAGCAAAAAGAGGAACTGGAACGATGGAAGGATTCCGGCGAAGAAAAGTACACAGCTTGGCTGGAGACGTTGGCCGCTTTGAAAGAGAAGCTCAACGCACCGGCTCCTGAGCCGAAGAAAATTTCCCGATATCGTCTTTACCGTTGCCCATGGACTCCCGGAGATGTATTCGCCTATCGGTTCAGCGGGGAATATAGTCGGGAGAAGGGCTTCTTTGACCAATATGTTGTTTTTCGAGAAGTCTCAGAGGACACCTACTGGCCGGGACATATTATTCCGGTCGTGCAGATATACAACTGGATCGGCCCGGAAATCCCGCTGCTGGATCAGATAAAAGAGCAGGGGCTGCTGGTGCAGAACTGTCTGCCCGAAACGCTGGCGCATAAGCCGGATTTGGAGCGGAAATATGAAATAAAGCTCATTACAACATCCCGGAGAGCGCTTCCGGAAAAGAACCTGACGTTTTTGGGCAATGTTGGCGGAGATGATCTGACAGCATTTCGGGGCCACGACTATTTATCGGACTATATCGGCGTTGGCTGGGATGGCAGCCGATACAACAGATGGTTTGAGAAGTACGTCATAGACAGATATCTTGCGTGGAATAACGTGTAAATCTTCATTTTTGTGATCGATCCAGCGCCGCTCCGAGGTATCGGGGCGGCGCTGTCATTATCCCTCCTTATCCTTTTCCAATTACTGCCACGAATTTGAAATGGACATACAAGATAAATTGTGCTAATATGAGAAATCAATAAAATTTATTGCGATGGAGGTCATATTATGGCAGTCAAAGAGAGCTATGCCGGCAAGATCAACCGCAAGCTGAATAAGAAGCTTCACGTCATCGAGGTGGCATCGGGCCGCCGCCCGGCGGATCTGGTGCTGAAAAACGCCACTTACGTCAACGTGTTCTCCAACGAGCTGTGTCAGGCAGATATCGCCGTGGCCGAGGGCCTGATCGTGGGCATGGGCGAGTACCACGGCAACGTGGAGGTGGACGTTTCCGGCAAGATCGTGCTGCCGGGCTTTGTGGACGCCCACATCCATCTGGAGAGCTCACTGGTCAGTCCCAGCGAATTTGCCCGCGCGGTGCTGCCCCACGGCACTACCACTGTCATCACCGACCCCCACGAGATCGCCAACGTCATGGGCACCGACGGCATTGAGTACATGTTACAGGCTACCGAGGATCTGCCGGTGGACGTGCGGTTCATGCTGCCCTCCTGCGTGCCCGCAACGCCCATGGACGAGTCCGGCGCCAATCTGGACTACCGGGCTATTGACTCCTTCTATGACCATGCCCGGGTGCAGGGTCTTGCCGAGATGATGAACTCCTACGGCGTCATCCACGGCGACCCGGACGTGGTGTCCAAGATCGTGGCCAGTCAGGCCCACCACAAGAAGATCGACGGCCACGCTCCCGACCTGACGGGCAACGACCTGAACGCCTATGTGGCGGCGGGCGTGTACTCCGACCACGAGTGCCATGACCTGAACGACGCCATCGCCAAGCTGCAGCGGGGCCAGTTCATCATGATCCGCGAGGGTACCGCCGCCCGCAATCTGGAGGCGCTGGTGCCGCTGCTGTGCGACAAGTATGTGGAGCGCTGCATGTTCTGCACCGACGACAAGCACCCCAACGACCTGCTGGAGAAGGGCCACATCGACTACATCGTGAAGAAGGCCATCTCTCTGGGCGTAGAGCCTATCACCGCCATCAAGGCCGCCTGCCACAACGCCGCCCGGTACTTCCTGCTGAACAACCGCGGCGCCATCGCACCCGGCTATCTGGGCGACTTCGTCATCATCGACGACTTCGAGCACTTCAATATCGAGAAGGTCTATAAGCGGGGCGTTCTCATGTGCGAGAACGGTCAGGTGGCGGATTTCCCCGTGCCAGAGGTGGACCCCTATCTGGTGAACCGTGCCCACGACACCTTCCATGTGGCCACGCTGACCGCCGCCGACTTCGTCGACAACCGGCTCCACGCCGTCATCGGCATGGTGAACGGCGAGATCACCACCACCGACTGCGGCTATACCGACCGCATCGACGTGGACTACGACATCCTGAAGATCGCCGTCATCGAGCGGCACAAGAACACCCACCACATCGGCCTGGGCTATATCAAGGGCTACGGCCTGAAGCACGGCGCAGTGGCGACAAGCATCAGCCACGACAGCCATAACATCATCGTGGTGGGTACCAATGACGAGGATATGGCCTTTGCCGCCAATCAGGTGGTGGCGCTGAACGGCGGCATCGTTGTGGCGCAGGACGGCGCCGTCACCGGTGAGGTACCGCTGGCGGTGGCCGGTATCATGAGCGACGAGCCGCTGGTGGAGGTGAACCGCAAGCTGGAGGAGGCCAAGGAGAAGGCCTTCGCCGCCGGTGTCAACCGGGATATCGACCCCTTCATGACGCTGAGCTTCATGGCCCTGCCGGTGATCCCCACGCTGCGCATCACCACCCGCGGTGTGTTCGACGTGACGACACAGCGATATATTTAAAAATAACTGGCATGAAATACAGCACTTCCGCTGCCCATTGGGTAGCGGAAGTGCTGTATTTCACAAAAGCCTCGCAGAGTTCGCGCCCGCAGGCGCGAAAAATTCATATCATTTTTCCGGCGGCGTGTACGTCGGAAAAATTCTTCTCGGCCAGCAAGTGTGCCCAACGGGCGCGCGTACCCCAAGGGCACTTGTTCCGCTTCGCGCCACTGCGCAGTCGGCCGCAATCTCTTTGGCAGCAAAATCGTCAGATTTTGCGCCAGCTTATTTCACGCTGCCGCGGATGTAGTCCGCAAAGCGCTGGGCCGCCGCTGTCTGGGGTACGCCGCGCAGGATGCACATATCCACGCTGCGGGGCGGGATGTCGAAGGAGGTCTCCAGCTTCCGCAGACGGCCGTTGTCCAGATCCTTGCGGACGAACTCCTCCGTCACACCGGCTACGCCGAAGCCGATGGCCGCCAGATCCACCAGCAGGCTGCGGGCGCCCAGCTCGATCTCCGGATTCAGCCGCAGGCCGTTTTGCAGGAAATACTTCTCCAGATACAGACGGGAGCTGGCCTTGCGCTCCAGCAGGATCAGCGGGAAATCCGCGATCTCCGACAGGGAGTACACATGCTCAAAGTTGCAGGGATAGTCGGGGCTTGCCACAAAGATGGAGTGGGTGGCGAAGCAGGGGATGGTCTCGAAGCTGCCCTCGGCAGGGGTGCTGGCAAAGGCGATATCCACCTTGCCGGATTGCAGCAGGCCCAGCACCTTATGGCTGCGGCCGGAGACGATCTGGATATGGATGGCGGGGTACTGCTTGTGGAAGCTGTCCAGATAGGGCAGCAGGAACTGGCTGGTGACGGTGTCGGACGCGCCGATGGTCAGGTGGCCCATTTGCAGCTCGCGGGTCTGGCTCAGCTTGGCCTCGCCGGTCTCCAGCAGGCCGATGGCGCTGCGGACATATTCATACAGCAGCTTGCCGTCCGCCGTCAGGGTGACGCCCCGGCTGTTGCGGGCGAAAAGGCGGGTCTGCAGGTCGCTTTCCAGCTGCTTGATGGACTGGCTGACAGCGGACTGGCTGATATACAGCGCCTGTGCCGCGGCGGTGATGTTGCCCGCCTCAGCCACTTCCTTAAATACCTTATACAATTCCAATTTTACGGCCATAATGTCCATCCTTTCATAAGTGTATATGATGCATGCAAAATGCCATATTTGAAATAATTATACCAGATGCGGCGGTAAATGCAAGCCCCAATTTGACGTTTTTCAAGCGGTGTGGTACAATAACTTGATACAAAATGATGAGGTGAGTATATGCAGCAAATGAAACGGGCGTGGAACAATCAGGATCTTGCCAACAAGGTGATCCTTGTTACCGGTATGGCCATGGCCATCATATGTCTGGTCATGGGTAAGGGCTTGTACAGCTTGATCTTTATCGGATTGATGTTCGCTTTTGCGGTGGCCCATTCCGGACAGCGTGCCAAGCGGCTGCAGCGCCTGTACGGCGGCATGTATTTCCACATGCCCGACGGCGAGGTGGTGCCCATGGGCTTTGAACAGGTGCGCACGGAATACGTGAAGGGCCAGCAGCGGAAGTACGCGGATCGTTCTGTGTCCCTGTGGTTCCCCTACTGGCGCATCAATGAGGACGGCATGCTGGACACAGGCTTCGGCCTTGAGATCGACCTGACGGGCTTCGAGGATCCGGAGGGACTGCTGCCACTGCTGAAAAAGGGCGATTTCATCTATGTGACGGGCCGGGTAAAGGCCAGACGCCGGGACTATTTCTGCATCGACCGGGTGGAGGAGATCCGCCGTCAGGAGACACGGCCATGAGACACGATGTGGGCGATCTGCGCTCCTTTATCCATGGCGTGGTCAACCTGATCTGGCCGGTGTTCGCCTACGATCTGGCGGAGCTGGCGTCGCTGATCATCGGCGGGTACAGCTGGGCCACTATGGTGCCGTCCACCATTATGCTGATCCTGCCCATCGTCTCCGATGTGGTGGGCATCGTGGTGGCGGGCGTGCGGTATTACCGGCGGCAGAGCGTGCTGGCGCTGATGGGTCTGATCTTTTCCATCGGTGCGCTGGCACTGTACTATATACTGCGCATCGTGATGCATTTCTCGCTGGGCTGGCTGGAGCCGGCGATATGAACTGGCGCAAAATCTAACGATTTTGCTGCCAAAAAGGCTTGCGGCCGACTGCGCAGTGGAGCGAAGCGGAACAAGTGCCCTTGGGGTACGCGCGTCCTTCGGACACACTGGCGGCCGAGAAGAGTTTTTCTGACGCACATGTCGCCAGAAAAATGATTCGACTTTTTCGCGCCTGCGGGCGCGAATTCTGTGAAACTTTAGGAGTCTTATTCTATGAAACAAGAATTGATCCCCGTGGGCACCATTGTCAATGCCCACGGTATCCGGGGCGAGGTGAAGCTGAACCCCGTGGGCTTTGATCCGGAATTTCTGGCGGAGTTCGACCATTTCTGTATCGGCGGCAAGGAGACGGAGGTGCGTTCCGCCCGTGTCCACAAGTCCGTGGTGCTGCTGACGCTGCCGGGTGTGGAGGACATGGACGCGGCGCTGGCCCTGAAGGGCAAGAGCGTCTCCATCTATGCCGAGGACGTGGAGCTGCCGGAGGGCGAATACTTCGACGTGGAGCTGGAGGGCTGCACGGTGCTGGACGATGCCACCGGCGAGGAGCTGGGCACGCTGAAGCGCGTGCTGCACTATCCCGCCCACAAGGTCTATGAGGTGAAAGGAACGCGGGAGTACCTGATCCCCGCCGTGCCGGGTGTGTTCATCGCGTCGGTGGATATCGACGCGGGCGTGGTGCGGGTCCATATGATGAAAGGATTGGCCACCGATGAGAATTGACATCATGACGCTGTTCCCCGACGCCATCCATGCCATGATGGATCAGTCTATCATCGGTCGGGCGCAGGAGCGGGGCTATATCACCATTGCCACCCACCAGATCCGGGACTATACCACCAACAAGCAGATGCAGGTGGACGACTATCCCTACGGCGGTGGCCGGGGCGCAGTGATGCAGGCCGATCCCTTATACCGCTGCTGGCAGCATATCTGCGACGAGGCGGGTCAGCGGGTACATACCATCTACATGTCTCCCTGCGGCCGCACCTTCGACCAGCAGGTGGCCCGTGAATTGAAGGCGCAGTACGACCATCTGATTTTAGTCTGCGGCCACTATGAGGGCGTGGACGAGCGGTTCCTGGAGGAGTGCGTGGACGAGGAGCTGTCGCTAGGCGATTTTGTGCTGACCGGCGGTGAGATCCCCGCCATGGCGGTGGCGGACTGCCTGTGCCGCATGGTACCCGGCGTGCTGCCGGAGGAGAGCTGCTATACGGAGGAGAGCCACTGGGACGGTCTGCTGGAGTATCCCCAGTACTCCCGGCCGGAGGAGTGGCACGGCCGCAAGGTGCCCGCCGTGCTGTTGAGCGGCCATCATGGCAACGTGGCAGACTGGCGGAAGAAGGAGAGCTATAAGCGTACCATGCTGCGCCGCCCGGATATGTTTGCAAAATTCGATGAAAAGACCCTGACCACCAAGCATGACCGCAAGGTCTTGGCCGAGGCCAAGGCGGAATTTGCCGCCATGCAGGAGGCAAAGGACGAGTGAAAATTTGATCGGTATGGCAAAAGCCCCGGCATCCGCCGGGGCTTTTGTGTATGCGAGGAAGAAGATGGAACGTACTGCCCATTTCGCTGTAAAACTTGCTGTTGAATTTTACAGCAGAATAAGATATACTATGCTTGAAAGGAGCTGATAGATATGCCGAACATTAAACCCATTTCTGACCTGCGAAATTACAGCGAGGTACTGCATGATGTGGCTGTGGGCGCTCCTGTCTTTTTGACGAAAAATGGGCGCGGGCGGTACGCCATCGTGGATATACAAGACTATGAGAGAACACAGGCAGCCATCCGCCTGATGAATGAGCTTGCAAAAGGCCGCCGCTCCGGCGAAACGGAAGGCTGGCTGACGCCGGACGATATGAGGGCGCATTTCCGCGCAAGAGCGAATGAAGAATAAAATTCATTATTCACCCGAGTCCCGTCGTGATTTAGATGACATTTGGGATTACATCGTATCGGAACTTCAAAACCGTTCTGCTGCGGAGCGCGTGATCGATCGCATTATGGATGCTGTTGACCCGTTGAAAAATTTCGCAGAAATGGGAACCCCGTTATCCTCTATTGCAGATGTAGGAACAGACTATCGCTTTTTTTGTCAGCGGCAATTATATGGTGCTTTACCGTGTGCAAGATAGCGATGTCTACATTGACCGCGTTCTGTATGGCCGCAGCGATTACATGAGCGTCTTGTTCAAGGATCTGCTGTGCGAAGAAACAACAGAATAATCATCATTTTGCTGACCTCAGCAAAATGATACTAAAAGAACACCACAACTTCCGTTGTGGTGTTCTTTGGTGGAGTAGCCCCATCAAAATCCGAACTCAGCGCCGACTCGATCTCGTCAAGCGAAATTGTCTGTGTCCCGTGCTGATAGTTATAGGTCAATACCAGTTTATCATCGAACACATACACGGCGTTTACAAATGTATCAATCAGGCGTTTCTGAAAATCACGATTTGCTGGATCACCATGACGGAACTGCTCAAACCATGCCGTCATCTGTTCGCGGGTCAGTTTCGGCTTTTGCAGTTCGGCGGTCTGGATATTCACAAGGATTTCTTCTTTCCGTGCTTCCAGTTCATCAAGCCGCTGTTTGGTGGACGGTGTGAAAATGCCCTGCTCGATTGCTTTCAGAATGTTCCCGATGGCGGACTCAGTTTCTGCAAGCTGTGAGCGAAGCGCGGGGGTTGTCGTGTATTCCTGCTCCTGCATAACAAGGATTGCATCAATGAGCCTGTTAATCTTTTCCTCATCCATGACGCGCTGCATGGTCAGGCGAACAACAACACGTTCAATCCAGTCCTTGCGGACTGCTTTCTTATCGCAGTCCTTCCGTCGCTTTGCTCCGCCGCATTTGTAATAATAGTGCATAGCGCCGGTATGACTCGTGCCGCTTTCACCGACCATCATGCGCTCACATTTACCGCAGAAAAGCTTTGTTGTCAGCAGATAGTCCTCTTTGGCTTTTGCCATCGCAGGAGCGTGGCGGTTCTTCTCCATGCGTTCCTGCACACGGTTGAACAGGGCTTCCGGAACGATGGCGGGAACGCCGCCCTCAATTACAACATCCTGATAGCGATACTCGCCAATGTATTTGCGGTTTTTCAGCAAAGAGCTGAAACTATTGATATTGAACGGCTGTCCCTTTTTCGTTCTGAGGCCGCGGGCATTGAAATCCTCGACAATAGAACGAACCGTCTTGCCATCAGCATACTTTTCAAATATCTCAACCACTAGTGGCGCAGTTACAGGATCAACCACAAGCTTCTGCGCCTTCTTGTCCAACAGATAGCCGAGAGGAATGCCACCGCCGTTGTTTTTCCCTTTCAGCGCGTTCTCTTTCTGTCCGCGATGGATTTTCTCTGATAACTC
>CAVHYW010000072.1:0-9911 GCA_963640475.1 bacterium
GAAAAAATCGAAACCGATATCAATGCATTGCTGTGCGCAGCAGAATAATCTTCAAGGAGAGGTGTGGCCGTCGGTCACACCGCTCCTTTGCTCTCAGCGTGCAGCACTTCCAACGCCAGAAGTGCCCCGTCAGGTTCACACAGCACCTCACCCCATATTTCCCCCGTATTGCCGCCTGTGAGCCGCTGTGTGGCCTCGCAGGAAAATGTTGGGTGCCGCTTTCGGGATATGATCTGTGTCCTACGGGCGCAAAAAAAATCCAGCGGCAGTCCGTGAGTATTCCTTCTCTCCGATAGCCGTTCCCGTTTTCTCTGACGGTGTCCGCTATGCTGGAGTACTTCCCCGCCGCCTTCACGCGGCCACTTAATCCGATCCTCCCCACTCCTCCGAATATATATTATAACAGTGAAGGCCTCCGGGTAATTCCCGGGGGCCTATTTCTATATTTTGGAGGAATTTCGCCATGACCATCCCTATTCGCACCTGTTCCCGCTGCGGCTGTACCGCCGAGAACCTGATCGAGTTCCATGACCGTCTGCTTTGCCCGGACTGTCTGGATAGCATGACAGAGATCTGCGCCGACTGCGGCACCCGCTTCTGGCATTGCGACAACTGCAACACCTCGGCCTCGCCCCTTTGCCCCGACTGCTATGACCGCAACTACACCCGCTGTACCCGCTGCGGCAGTCTCATCTCACTTGACGAGTGCTGGTACCCCTACGATAACGACGACCCCTATTGCAGCGACTGCTGCTCTGCTGTTGAAAGCAGTCCTATCCACGACTATTACTTCAAGCCCCGTCCCATTTTCTACGGCACCGGGCCCCGCTTCTTCGGCGTGGAGCTGGAGATCGACGGCGCGGGCGAGGACAACGAGAACGCCTCGACCCTGCTGAACATTGCCAACCGAAAGCACTCCTTTGCCTACTGCAAGCACGACGGCAGTCTGGACGACGGCTTTGAGATCGTCACGCATCCCATGTCGCTGGAGTATCAGCTCCACGAAATGCCGTGGGATGAGGTATTGCACGAGGCCGTCGCCCAGGGTTATCTGTCCCATCAGGCAGGCACCTGTGGCCTGCACGTCCATGTGTCCCGCAGGGCCTTCGGTGATACCTATGATGCCCAGGACAGCGCCATCGCCAGAGTGCTGTTCTTTGTGGAGTGTCACTGGCGGGAGCTGCTGCGGTTCTCCCGCCGGACGCAGCGCCAGATGGATCAGTGGGCAGCGCGGTACGGCTACCGCGACCGGCCTGACGAGATGCTGGAGCATGTCAAAAAGGGCTCTGGGAGCCGCTATACCTGCGTGAATTTGAACAACTGCGATACCATCGAATTCCGCATGTTCCGGGGTACATTGAAATTGACTACGCTTCTTGCCACATTGCAGATGGTCGATCACATCTGCGACGTGGCAATTCACCTGTCCGACGACGAGCTGCGGGACCTTTCTTGGAGCAGCTTCGTCAGCGGTATCAAGGAGCCGGAGCTGATTCAGTACCTGAAGGAACGCAACTTATATGTTAATGAGCCGACTGAGGCAGAGGGGGAAATCTGAAATGTGCTGTTTATTTGGAATCTGTGACTATAGGGGTAGCCTGACTGCCGCTCAGAAACGCCGCCTGATCTCTGCACTGGCCACCGCCAGCGAGGCACGGGGCACGGATGCCACCGGCATCGCTTACAACTGCGACGGACATTTGGCGGTGTATAAACGCCCGTGGCCTGCTCACCTGATGCGCTTCCGCCTGCCGGAGAACACTCGCTGCATCATGGGACATACCCGCATGACTACCCAGGGCGATGAGAAGCAGAACTGCAACAATCACCCGTTTGTAGGCACGGCGGGTATCCCTTTCGCCCTAGCGCATAACGGAGTCCTTTATAACGACAAGGAGCTGCGGCAGGAGCGGAAACTGCCCGATACCAACATTGAAACAGATTCGTATATCGCCGTACAGCTGCTGGAGCAGCAAGGCAAATTGAACTTCTCCACCGTCCGCACAGCGGCAGAGGCGCTGGAAGGCACCCTGACACTGACGATTCTGGACGGGCGGGACAACCTGTACATCGTCAAAGGCAACAACCCCTTGACTTTATACCACTTCCCGTGGCTGGGCCTGTATGCCTATGCCAGCACGGAAGCGATCCTGAAAAAAGGTCTCAAGAAGGGTTTGCCCCGTGCAGATCGTCCGGTGAAGGTGGTGATGAAGGCCGGCGATATCCTGCGCATCGACCGTCATGGCCGTTATACCGTGGAGCAGTTCGATACCTGCAATCTGTGGAATGGCGCAATGTCCTTCCGTTGGCCGCATTGGGACGTATACGCCGAGGACACAGAGTACGTTCGTGATTTGAAATCCGTGGCGCCTGCCTACGGTTACACGCCCCATGATATCGACGCCTTTCTGCACTACGGCATGTGCCCGGAGGAGATCGAGGAACTAATGTGCGGCGGGGAGATGTGAAACATGAGAATTATTATGGTAGAACCAGAAAGGAGTCCCTATGAAATGGAATTGGAAGATAGCCTTGGAGCTATGCAGCGTTGTGTTGGCGGTACTATTGAAGCTGTCTACGAGCCAGGAGGACGAGACGCAGCCCTGATCTGTAATGACGAAGGCAAACTGTTGGGTCTGCCGCTGAACCGCGCCCTGCGAGATGAGAAGGGAGAAATTTACGATGTTATCGCGGGCACGTTTTTTATCTGCAGTGCGCCGCCGGACAGCGAGAGCTTTACATCCTTGACGGACGAGCAGGTGGACTATTGGATGGAGCGCTTTGCCAAACCGGAGTTCTTCGTCCGAGTGAATGGTAAAGTGATCTGTGTTCCGGTGGAGGAGCCAGACCAATAGGGTGTACCCTAACGGCACATAGAAAAAGAGTCCCAATAGGGTCACTTTCCATATTCTGGCATGTGCCATCTGCGGAAAGGGCACTATTGGGACTGATAAAAGAAAGGAGTGGCTTACATTTGAAAATTGGTTACATCCGCATATCCACCACCGACCAGAACACCGCGCGGCAGGAACTGCTGATGGAGCAGTTAGGCGTAGACGAAGTTTATATCGACCGCATGAGCGGCAAGAATACCAATCGTCCGGAATTGCAGAAGATGATGGAATACGTCCGGCGGGGTGACACGGTGATCGTGGAGTCCATCAGCCGCTTTGCCCGCAACACCCGAGATCTGCTGGAGCTGGTGGAGAAGCTGTCTGCCAAGGGCGTGGAGTTCGTCAGCAAGAAGGAAGCCATTGACACCACCACACCTACCGGCAAGTTCATGCTGACGGTATTCGGCGCTGTGGCGGAGCTGGAGCGTGAGTATATCCTCCAGCGCCAGCGGGAGGGCATCGCCATTGCCAAAGCCAACGGCGTCTACAAGGGACGCAAGCCTATCCAGCCGCCGGAGCTTGAGAAGGTCATGGCCAGGTGGCAGCGCCGGGAAATCACCGCCGCCGAGGCCATGCGGCAGATGGGGATGAGCAAGAGCACTTTTTATCGGAAGGCAAGAGATTTTTAAAAAACGAAAAATCAAGAAATAAACTGTTGACAATCTACGTAAAATAGGATAAAATAATTTTCCCTCAAACGAGGATTGGTCGCATCTGCAAACTTTCACGCATTTGCCGCAGATATTTGTGGCGAATGTAATCCTGCCGTGTGGCAACTCCTATCCGTGCTTTTGCACAGATGGCAGCGCCCGGGAAGGCAGGTACCTATGCGTTTAGCAGGATGGTGTAGACCCGGAGGAAGGGTTGCTTGATCACCGTGCGAGTAATGCCGTGTAACAACGGTGTGGAAGTCCCCCCAGGTGCTTCTGAAAAGAACCTCTGTATATCACGTACAGGGAGTGGGGGCAGGCATGTGGCCAGAACAACAAATTCAATAGGGGTCCGGTTTTGCGGATTCCCTAAGGCTTACGACCAGACTGATTCCCCGGTTTTTAAACCGTAAGTGTGGTTGCTCGTTAGGACTTTACGTGAGCTATGGGCCGCAGGACAACGTGGCTGAGTGCATAATGGTGCACCCGGCTAGGTTGTCCTGCGGCTTTTTCTGTGCTCAAATTCAAAAAGCTGAGCACAGGCCAACGCGATCGTCATCCCAGAAAGGAGAAGGCATGCCTAGCAATTCGACGATCAATTCTCAGCTTGCCGCTTTGAAGCTAATCCAGGCGCTGTTCAACAGCGGCCGGATTAACGCGGCGACCTATCACAATGTACTGGCGCGTTATGAGGTAGCGAAGTAATCAAAAGGCAATCAGAAGGAGGTGTCACTATGGACATTTCGCTGCCCAACTCACGACGTGTTGCCATCTATGGCCGCGTCTCCACAGAGCATGAGGCCCAGCTTTCCGCATTCGAGAACCAGCGAGCTTGGTACGAAGATTTAGCAACCCATCACCCCGAGTGGCGGATCGTGGAACGCTATTTCGATCAGGGTATCACCGGAACTGCCGCCAAAAAGCGACCGGCCTTCCTGGCGATGCTGGCGGATGCCAAGGACGGGAAGTTTGACCTTATCGTTACCCGCGAAGTATGCCGGTTCGCCCGAAATACGGTGGACACACTGTCCATCATCAGGGAACTAAAACAGCTTGGTGTCGAAGTCTACTTTGCCAACGACAACATCAGCACCGTGGACAGCGATGGAGAGCTGCGTCTGTCGATCATGGCGACCCTGGCACAGGAGGAGTCCCGCAAAATCTCGGAGCGTGTCCGGGCCGGGCAGGCCATCAGCCGCGAAAAAGGCGTGCTGTTTGGCAACGGGAACATTCTGGGCTACGACCGGGTCGGTGAAACCTACGTCATCAACCCTGAACAGGCCGCCACGGTGCGCAAAATCTTCGAATTGTATGCCAACGGCTTGGGGTACAAAGGAATATGCGCCGAACTGATGCGCTTGGGATACCGCAACAGTCACGGTGTTGTCGACTGGAAAGTCGACCGGATCGGGCGCATCCTGCGAAATGCCACTTACGCTGGATACATCGGTTTCAACAAGAGCCACAGCGATGGCTACCTAACCCAGCGGCGAGTCAATCACCGGGAATCGGACTATGCGTACGTGAAGGGCGACTTCCCGCCTATTGTTTCTGAAGCGCTTTGGCAGCGATGTGCCGCCATTCGTAAGTCGAAAAGCAGCAGGTATCAAAGTGCAAAAGGTGAGATACAGTGCATCGGTCGGAAAACAGAGCCATCCGTCTGGAGCAAAAAGCTGCGCTGCGGCTGCGGGTCGGCTTTCCGGCGGTATAAGTGGCGGGAAAATGCCAATGGCACAAGGGCATTCGGGTTTGAATGTTATCGACGGGCGCACGGCGTTCCACCGGCTAAACTGCGGGAAGCGGGCCTGGAATCGGCCATCTCCTGCGACAGCCATTCGATGCCCGAGTGGCACTTGGCCTTGATGGCAAAGAAGGTGTTCGAGGCTGTCTGGCACGACCAAAAAGACGCCGTCCTGTTGGCCTGCCGAATGCTGGAGGAGTGTGCAGTGGCTGACCGGGAAGATCAGAGCGCCTTGATTGAGGCGCTGACGGGCAAGCTGGAACGGCTTCACAAGAAGGATGCGGGACTTCGGGAGATGCGGGCCTTGGGCGACATTACCCGGGAGAAATTTCTGGATGACCAGGCTCGCCTTCAAGTGGAACTGGAGGAGACGCAGCGGCAGTTGGACATGCTCCAGTCTGAGGGGGCATCCGCTGAACCGACGCTGGATATCAGAGCCATCCAGGCCACGCTGGAGCGGTGGGTAGATCTGTCAGGGCCCACTGTAGCTGACGAACTAGTTGACCGGTTTATCCGGCGGGTGGACGTGCTGGACAACGAGGCCTATCGTTGGCAGTTGGATCTCACGGGGCCTGCAAGGCAAGCACCCTTGGATGCCCCTTTGGACGGCATTCTGCCACCGGCGCCGGAGGCAGAACCCCAGGAAATCTTGCGTCTGCAAGTCACTGCGGACGATGCGGCCGCCTACTGTGTCGAGGCCCACCTGCGATTCTTCCGCCGTAAATGGAAAGACAAGACAGTTATCGTCACCATCTGATAAAGCCATCCCCTGTGGGGCAGCTTTGCCCCACAGGGGCGTTGAAAAGGAGTTTTCATGAAGAATTTATATACTCGTAAAGACATTGAGGCGGCTATCCTGGATGCGATCCGGGCAGGGCGAACAGAAAGCGTTCCCCATCTTTTTGATGTTGATCTCTCCCAAAAGTGCAGGACAGCGACGGAAGATTGCGTCAAAGGCCTGAAAAGCTGGAAGTACAGTGACGGGTGTGCGATCTACAAGCACAAATATCGGCTGCCGGGCGTCTCATCTTGGGCTTTTGATGTCACAGCGGCCGTCGGTGCCGTCACGTTTCGCTTCCGGGTTCTGCAATTTGATATGAATGAAAAACGCCGCGTGTACCTGGTGCCGATGACCAAAGACTGGGGCGGGCTGAACCTACCGGGCATTACGCTGACCCCAGAGGAGAGTAAGCTGGTGCTGAAACTGGCCGATGAGCTGACCCCACCTACCCGGTTGGAGCGCCTTGATTTGAAGTGTAATCACCTTGCCAAAACAACCCTAAAGGACAGCGTGGCTGTATGGAACGGCGCTCTTGAACAAGACAAACTATTCGCTTTACTGACAAAGAATCCTGAGCTGGCGGAGATCGTTTTCGCCGCTGTCGATACTCAACTCCGGGCTCTGAAGCGGATGCCTTGCGCACTCTGGATTATCCATAACCTGATTCGAGCCAAGGAGGAAGATGCCAATGCTACAGCTCAGGGGATATTGCAAGCCTGCGCATTTGCCAATGAAATCAGCCCGTTGGGCAGCGGTCCCATTGACCTTATGGTCAAGGATGCCGAAAGCCTCCGGCAGATTCAAAGGTCTCCTGAAAGATTCATTTTTTTTCCGTTTCCGTGAGCGTGAGCAGCTTCAACCAATCTTGAAGGCCGCTGAAGAGCGGGAGCGCATCGCGAAGAGCGGCGGCGGTATTGCCGCTTTGGACTATCCGGTAGCTGTGGCTGTGAGCGGCGTTTTCCTGGGCAAGCCCTACGCCTTGGATTGTCAGATACCGGACGCATTGCTGACCTTGACGGGCCGCGAACTGGACCTGCTGCGCACAGCGGTGGGCCTTGTGCTGAACAAGCAGACAGCGGAGGAAATCTACCGGTGTTGGCAAGCCCGCATCAGCGACCCGGCGAACTATGCTGCCAACGGGGCGCTGTTATGGAGGTATGTGTTGGCCGTCATCGTGTCGAGGCAATGGTTTGCAGACCAACGCCAGCGAAATGCGTTTCGGGAGCACTATCTGACGCACTTGTGCAAGGGCGCCGCCGCGCAGGCGGATCGTGAAAAAGTCCTGCGGGATGCCATAAAGTACCTCACAGATGTCGATTCTTACCGTGGCCAGATCATTGAGAAGCCGGACTCGAAGGAGGCAGCGGAGATGCACTTGGCCGATGATGCCGCCGCGTTTCGATACACGCCCAAAAAAGGGGCACTGAAGGAACGCGAACTGCTTTTGTACACCAAGGATTCGATTCTGCGTTTGTTGGAGCCGATAGGGCTTACCTCCGACCTGTACAGCACATTTTGCGGCCGCTGCGAAGAAGAGGGGCTGATGGTCAGGCGCGACCACACGATCACGTTGCAGGGCGGCTCGTTCCACGGGGTTGCTTTCGACTACACAAAGCTGACGGCCTATCAAAGCTGAGGGGGATGTGAATCATGATATTGTATAAAAAGGGCTTGCTTGCGCACGCCATGGAGACGTTGAAAATCAAGGAACTGCGCCCTTGGCAGGAGCCGGTATTTAAGGACATTTTGGCCTTTCGGGATGTGTTGTACACGGCGCCGACGGGGCAAGGAAAGTCTGCATTGTTTCAGCTACCGGCGGTGATGGAGGGAGGTGAACACCTGACGATCGTCGTTTCGCCGATGCTGGCCCTGCAATACGATCAAGTGAAAAAATTGAAGGGCAAAGGCGTGGCGGCCTGCGCGTTGAATTCGGATCTGACTCCTGCGGCACGGCGTGTGATGCTGGAGGCGCTGCCGCACATGATGCTGCTCTATCTGGCGCCGGAACAGCTATCCCGCGAGGACCTGCGAGAAGCACTCAGGTACTGCGATGTCAGCCGTGTGGTGCTGGATGAGGCCCACATGATGGTGCAGACGAGGGATTCTTTCCGGCCTAGCTATGGCATGATAGGAGACTTCATCCAAGCCTTGCCGAATCGTCCTCAGATCATCGCCTGTACAGCTACCGCCACAAAGCAGGAGCGTCAGGAGATCCAACAGGCCCTTGGCATGCGGGATTGTGTCTGTCACTGCGGCTCGGTCTACCGAGATAATCTGCACCTGACCGTCCGGGAAGTCGGCCACCGCAATCAGATGCCCGCTGCGGTACTGAGTGAGCTGGAAGACTGGAACCGAAAAGGGTTGGCGTTGGTATTTTGCCCCACAGTCTTGGACGTACAGCACCTGACAAAATACTTGAAAAGCTGTGGTTGGAGAGCTTGCGGGTACTATGCCGAGATGTCGAAGAAGGAAAAGAAAGCCTGGGCCAATGACTATGCCGCTGGGAAATACAGTGTCATGATAGCAACGTCTGCCTTTGGCTTGGGAGTCGATATTCCCAATATCCGTCTGGTCATTCACGCTGGATTGCCTCTGGGACTGAGCGACTACACCCAGCAGATTGGCCGCGGTGGGCGCAATGGAAAGAAGACCCACTGCATCCTGCTCTATGCGCCGGGCGACGAGAAACGCGCATTGCGTATCCTTAAAGGGAACGCCGGAGAGGCCGTGTCCCCTATCAAAAAGCATGGGGTAACTGCGCTGGTCAAGGCAATACGATCCTCTGACTGCCTATGGGACTCCATCGCTAAGTACTACGGCGAACGGGTGGATATATCCTGCGGGCATTGCACCCAGTGCCGACGAAAGAAAAATATTGCCTAGCAGAAAAGCTCCCGGTCGTCAAACCGGGAGCTTTCTTGTTATGCGATTCGTGCCCTTACGGAAGCGGGTTTCTTATTTCCCCGTTTCTTTGATGGCAGCCTGAGCGGCGGCCAGACGGGCGATGGGTACACGGAAGGGGGAGCAGGACACATAGTCCAGACCCACCTTGTGGCAGAACTCCACGGAGGATGGATCGCCGCCGTGCTCGCCGCAAATGCCCAGATGCAGCTCGGGACGGGTCTCGCGGCCCAGCTTGGCAGCCATCTTCACCAGCTTGCCAACGCCGACCTGATCCAGCTTGGCGAAGGGATCGCTCTCGTAGATCTTCTTGTCGTAGTAGGCGCCCAGGAACTTGCCGGCGTCGTCACGGCTGAAGCCGAAGGTCATCTGGGTCAGGTCGTTGGTGCCGAAGGAGAAGAACTCGGCCTCCTTGGCGATCTCGTCAGCGGTCAGAGCCGCGCGGGGGATCTCGATCATGGTGCCCACCAGATACTTCATCTTCATACCGGCGGCGGCCAGCTCCTCGTCAGCGGTCTTGACGACCACGTCCTTAACGTACTTCAGCTCCTTGACCTCGCCCACCAGGGGGATCATGATCTCGGGCTCCATCTTCCACTCGGGGTGCTTCTTCTGCACGTTGATGGCGGCGCGGATGACGGCACGGGTCTGCATCACGGCGATCTCGGGGAAGGTGACGGCCAGACGGCAGCCGCGGTGACCCATCATGGGGTTGAACTCATGCAGGGAGGCGATGATGGCCTTGATCTCGGCAACGGACTTGTTCATATCCTTGGCCAGCAGCTCGATGTCGGCCTCCTCGGTGGGAACGAACTCATGCAGAGGGGGATCCAGAAAACGAATGGTAACGGGGCAGCCTTCCATGGCCTCGTAGATGCCCTCGAAGTCGCCCTGCTGCATGGGCAGCAGCTTGGCCAGGGCCTTCTCGCGCTGCTCCTTGGTGT
>CAVHYW010000073.1:0-9858 GCA_963640475.1 bacterium
TGCGGGATATGCCCTCGCCTGAAAAGCAGCTTCCAAAGCTGAAGGCTCTGCTGGAGCAGTTCGAGGTGCGGGACATCGAAACGGCGATGCTCCTAACGGAGCATCTGCCCGATTACATCCTCACGCCGGAGATCAGTTCGCCGCAGGAGGCGGCCATCGATGAACTGAACTTCACAATGGATGTCCACTCGGCGGAACTGCTTCTGCCCCATGTAAATCTCTTCGCCTACGGAATCGAGATCATCAAGGATGACAATGCCACACTTACCTCCTACGGCCTGCTGCACCGCGCGGACTATGAACCAATGCTCTCACCCATACAGCAAAAACAGGAAAAGGAGATGACGATGCAATGACCAGGGAACAGATCCAACATGAAGGCGACCGGCCGCTGTCTTGTGCAGCACAGGAGACATTCCGATGCAGGCAGGATGCTCTGAGCGATGACGAAAAGACAATCCTCTCCGCTGTGGTCCTGCAAAAGGGTGAGGCGGAGGCTGCGGAGATTTTCAGGGAGTCACCGGAGCATCTGCGTGATTACACGATCCTCAAGGGCGTCAACAGCTACGCCGCGCTGGGCAGATATTATCTCGCCACCGAAACTACCGTCCCAGAGGAGCTGTACGAGTACATGGATCTGGGCGCGCTGGGCTGCCGCTATGAGGACGAGCACCCCGGCGTGTTCATCGGCAGTGATTATGTGTGCTACCCTGCGGAGGAACAGGATCTTACCATGGAAATGCAGTAGCTGACCATATCTTAACCACGCCAGCTGCGCGGATAAGAACTACACCAAGGGGCCGTATTCCCGGACGGGGAAAAGCGGCCCCTTCTTTTTTGCGCTGATTTGACCTCCTGCTCCGGGATAACGGGCCCGGAAAGGAGGAACTGTGCCGATCAACAAAGCCCTTGCAGAGTATCTTGAACTCTACCACAAGGGCGAGGCAAACGCCGTCACCAGCCGGGAGCTGGAGTGTGCCTTCCGAATGCGCGGCTCCGAGCTGCGCCGGGAGATCAACGCCCTGCGGGGCGACGGCATCCCCATCTGCAGCTTTGACGGCGGCTACTACTATGCCGCCACCGAGGAGGAGCTGCGGCGCACCATCCGGCAGCTCCGCAGCCGGATCAAGAAAATCGCATTTGCGGAGCGCGGCCTGTCCCGCATCTTGCCTGACTATGAGGACACCGGTCAGCTCTCCCTCCCGCTGGAGGGAGGTGACACTTCTTGAACAGCTTTATTCCCTGGGTAGGCGGCAAGGGCAAGCTGCTGTGGATCATCAACAAGCTGATGCCGGACCGCTACACCCGCTTCATCGATGTGTTTGGCGGCAGCGGCACGGTGACCATGTGCCGTCCCATCCAGCGCGGCTGCATGGAAGTCTACAACGACTTCAACGGCAATCTCACGAATCTCTTCTGCTGTGTTAAAAACCGCCCCATGGCACTGCTGGCGGAGCTTGGCTTCCTACCGCTGAACACGCGGGATGACTTCAATGTCCTCTATAAATTCTTCTCCAAGGGCGAGTTCACGGACGACTACCTGCAGGAGGAGATGGATCTGACGGAGGTCTACCTCAAGCCGCCCGACGCCGAGGCCATCCGCGCCCTTATGCTGGAGCGCACGCCCCGCGGGAGCATCCGCCGCGCGGCGGACTTCTTCAAGCTCATCCGCTACAGCTTCAGCGGCGGCGCCAAGTCCTTCGGCGGCAAGCCCTGCGACATTCGCCGTTTCTTTCACCTGATCTGGGAATGCTCCCGCAGGCTGGCGAATGTCATTGTGGAGAATAAGGACTTCGAGGAGGTCATCCGTCAGTATGACCGGGCAGGTGCCGTGATCTACTGTGACCCGCCCTACTACAAGGCGGAGAGCTGCTACGAGGTGGAGTTTCCCCCGGAGGATCATCAGCGGCTCCATGATGTACTGGTCACCTGTGAAGGATACTTCATCGTTTCCTACAACTACCAGGACTACATCTGCGAGATCTATCAGGATTGCTATATCTTCCGCACCTCCCGTCCCAACAGCATGTCCCAGACGGCGGGCAGCGAATATGAGGAGATCGTCATCACCAATTATGACCCCCGCAAAGCCTGCTGGCAGCTCTCTATGGATAGTCTGCTGGGCGGTGATGGCGACACCCGCTACGAACTGATCCATGAGCCGGAGCATCCCTTAAAAATCTGAACAATAAAAGGAGAAGCAGCATGAAATTTGTAAAATACAACGACAACAAGAGCGTCACCATCCCTCCCGCCGTTCTGACCGTCTGCGGGCTGGACAATGAGGGGAAGCTGGAAATGGCCGGCGCCAGGGGCGCGGTCATTTTGTCAAAGAGCGAGATGACCGCCATGGAGATGGTGCGCACGATCCTCGCCCTGACGGACCGCGCCGGTCAGCTGATGCGGGAGCTGACGGATCTCTGCGGCAGCTGCGAGGGCTGCACCGAGGGGCACTGCACCTTCCGCGACGCGGACATCGAGGAGCTGATCCGCCCCGCCGTCACCGTTCCTGATTGGGCCCGAGAGGAAGCGGACATCGCGCCCGACGCCAAGCTGGACTGCCATGTGGACGAGGGCTCCGGTGTGATCACCGTGTGCGAGACATTTTACGACCACGACCTCTCCGATGTATCGCCCGTAATCCTGTACGCTCTGCGCAAGTCCGGCTGTTGTTTGTCCGCTCTGGAAGATGCGCTGATGGAGAATGATATTATCTACGATAAGTGATGACAGAAGTATTCGGGACAGAATCGAGGTGAAAGGCCCAAATGAACAAAACCTATCTCTATCCCTACTCGGCGAAGGAGGCCAGAGAACGAAATGAGCTTTCGCTCTGGAGGGAAAGCCATCGCGCCAACATCGCCTGCCGGGAAGCCATCGAGGACGCCATCCGCCGGAGCTTCGACGGAATGCATCTGGACAAGGACTGTATCACGCCGGTGCTGGACGAATACGGTTATAAACGCACTGCGTGGGTACTTGCCAATACCTTGCATGAACTCAAGTGGGATGGTCGCTTCAGCCCCGCCAATAAGCAGTGGGCTGAGCGGCGCTACATTCCGCAGGATGAGCGTCACAATGCCGCGATCACTGTTCGGAGCCACCCCGCCGTGCTGGATGGCTTCGTCAGTCTCTACCGCAAGGCGGTGCAGGCGTTAAATCTCTTTGGTGCGGAGCATTGTGTCGGTGACCGCGCCGAGCAGGACTTCACCGGCAAGGTGCTGGTACTCAGCCCCGATACGCTGAAGGAATCCTGCTGGAGTCAGGCGGATCAACTCTGGTATGCCCATGACGGCTTCGGCTGCAGGCCCCATGCCATTGGCCGCTCGGTGCGCTGCACCTGTCTGGGTGACGGCGAGACGACACGCTGGAATCGGCACGAGTTCATCGGCGTGCTGGATGAAAAATACCTGCCCGACTGGGCGCGGGAGAAGCTCATGGAGCTGACCGCACCCCGGCAGGAGGCGCCGGCCGCAGGTGAGATGAAGCTGGAATGATCGGAGGTGAGTAAGTGCAGCGCATCTTCATTGATAACCATGACCGCATCCTCTATTACAGCAATCCTGCCGGATACATTGCGGGAAAGGAGGCGGTGGTGGATACCATGTTCCAAACACAGGAGCTGGAGCGTTTTCTGCAAAAGCAGGAAATTCCCATCCGCTGGGAGGACGGTGTCTATGACCGCCTCCTGCTGGGGCAGAGGGGCGGCCGCTTCGACCCGGAGGCTCCGCCTCTGAAAAGCTGCCGTGTGTGGCAGCTCACGCGAGACAGTCCCATCAATATGCGCTTTATCCCGTATGAAGCCCTGCTGGAGCGTTTCGGACAGCCTGACCGTAAGCACTACGAAGCAGTCTATGACGGTCTGGTCGGGACCAATGACCCGGAGGAGATCTACACGCTCTTCCGCGACCCGGTTCCCGGCTACGACGGCAGACCCATCGGCATCTCGGATGTGCTGGAGCTGTACGACGCCGACGGCAGCGAGTTCTACTACTGCGACCGTGTCGGCTTCCGGCAGATAGAGTTTGCACCGCAGCAGGAAATGGATCTGTGTCCGTGAACTGAGCACCCGGCCGGGTGCTTTTTTCATATCAATCAGAAATAGGAGGAAAGAAAAATGCCCAAGAACCAGACCAAAGCAAGCACTCCCGTCCCAGCGCAGGAAAGCCGGTCCCCCGTGTCCTTCGATGTCCGAGTCTATCCCGTGAAGGACAGCAAGTACACTCTCGCCAACGCCAATGTGGATATCAACGGCGTATTCGCCATTCGCGGCGTGAAGGTCATCCGCGGCGAGAAAGGCCCCTTTGTCGCCATGCCGCAGTACAAGGACAGCCGCGGCGACTATCACGACATCTGCTTCCCCTGCACGAAGGAGGCCCGCCAGCAGTTCAACGACACGGTGCTGAACGCCTACGAGCAGTCGCTCCGGCAGGCCCAGCAGCCGGACAATGCTCCCGCCGCGGAGCAGGTCATGTAAGTCACCCACAACACAAAACATATAACTTGTAGGAGGAAATTATCACATGAAGAAGTTTATCAAGAACACCGTCAATTCCATCCGCGCCAACGCCATCCGCCTTGCCGCCACCCGCCGCTCCGGTGAGGGCTACATCGACACCGCCGTCAAGATCCTCATCGCCGTGGTGCTGGGTGCTCTGCTGCTGGCGGGCCTCTACGCTTTGTTTGGCGATGTGGTCATGCCCACCCTGAACCAGCGTATCAAGGATATGTTCAACTACGCCGGTGCGCTGGGCGGCTGATCCGTGGCATCCGTCCTGCAGGGGACGCTGTTCCTCATCGGACTTATAAGCGCGGCATGGACGGATCTCCGGCGCAGGCAGATCTATGACCTTTCCGGTATCGTCATCGCAGCGGCGGGGCTGATTTCCTTCAGCCCCGCCCGGCTTCTCGGCCTGGCGCTGGCCGTCCCATTTTGGCTGGCAAGCCGGAGAGGACGCGGCGGCATGGGAGATGCGTTCCTCATCGCCGCCTCCGGTTTCCTGCTGGGCTTTCTGCGCGGAGTCGCCGGACTGGTGCTGGCACTGGTGCTGTACTGCCTTTTCTACCTTGCAATAGCCGCCCTGCACAAGATCCGCAGGCAAGAGCGTCCACCGGAGAGCTATCCATTCGCGCCATTTCTTGCAGTGGGCTTCTTTACCGCATATATCATCTAAGAATAAGGAGGACTTGCTCCATGAGTATTTTCAAAAACCGCACGGTCATCGGCGTCATCTGCATTCTGCTGGCGCTGGTGATCTGCTTCGGCATCACGCCGCTGTTCAATCAGAGCATCAGCCAGAAGGCGGAGATCGTCCGCGTCACAAAGGACATTCACGCCGGCGAGCTCATCACCAAAGACATGGTCACCACCGCCGAGGTCGGCTCCTACAATCTCCCCTCCGGTATCCTGCGTGAGAAGGACAGTGTAGTGGGCAAATACGTCAAGGCGGACCTTGCCGTTGGCGATTATATTCTCGCCGCCAAACTCTCGGACGCGCCTGCCGCCGAGAATGCGTATCTCTATAATCTGGATGGCACGAAGCAGGCCATCTCCGTCACCATCAAGAGCTTCGCCACCGGACTGTCCGGCAAGCTCCAGAGCGGCGACATCGTATCGGTCATCGTGGCGGACTACCCGGAGGACGGCGAAACCACCATCCCCGCCGAGCTGCAGTACGTGGAGATCATCTCTGTTACCGCCAGCACCGGCTATGACGCCAATACCGGTGAAGCGAAGGGTGACGAGAAGGAGCTGCCCTCTACCGTGACCTTCCTTGTTCTGCCGGAGCAGGCCAAGGTGCTGGCGGAGCTGGAGCAGGTCGCCAAGCTCCACCTGGCTCTCGTCTACCGCGGCACAACAGATGGCGCAAGGCAGTTCATTGAGGCGCAGGATGCACTCATTGAGGAGCTGTACGCGGAGCCGGAGGAAGATCCCATTGAGGAGGGCGAAGCCGCCGATCCTACCGCAGAAATGCCGGAGAGTGAGGTGACAGGATGAATTTCAGAAAGGCCAGCATCTTTCAGCGCGACACAGAGAAACCGGAGGAGCAGAATGACAGCGGCGGTATGCTGGCGGTCTGGGGCAGCCCCGGCAGCGGAAAGACAATAACGGCAGTGAAAATCGCAAAAATGCTCTCCGCCAGGAAGAAAAATGTCATCCTTCTGCTCTGTGACATGGCCGCACCCATGCTGCCGTGCATCTGTCCCGCAGACGCTCTGGAGAGCAATGGCTCTCTTGCCGGCGTCCTGGCAGCCGCCCGTATCAGCGAGAACCTCATCAAGCATAACCTTGTCACCTTTAAGCGCAACAGCTGCCTTGCGGTATTGGGGCTGCTCGAACGGCAGAACGAGTACAGCACCCCGCCCTTTACGCAGAAGCAGGTGGTAGAGCTGCTGGACGGCCTGCGTCAGATGGCGCCCTATGTCATCGTGGACTGCGGCAGCTACATTGCCAACGATATCCTCTCCGCCGTGGCGCTGATGGAGGCGGACAGTATCCTGCGCCTTGCCAACTGCGACCCCAAAAGCGTCAACTACTTTGCAAGTCAGCTCCCTCTGCTGGACGGACCCGAGTGGGACATGGACAAGCAGTATAAGGTGGCGTCCAACGTGAAGCCCTACCAGGCAGCGGACCACATCGGCAAGGTGCTGGGCGACACGGCCTTCGTGCTGCCCTATTCGCAGGAGCTGGAGGAGCAGTATCTTGCCGGCAACCTGCTTGCCGACCTCACCCTCAAGGACAGCCGCCCCTTCCGCAAGGAGTTGGAGAAGATCATCGCGGAGGTGTTTTAATATGGCTCTTGGCGAAAAGCGAAACGGCTCGGTCTTTGCCACAGCTGCGCAGCGGCGGGACGCGGCGGAATATCAGGTCACCTCGGAGCCGGAGGTCGTCCCCGTAGTGGTGGACGACACGCCGCAGCGGACTCTGAACACCGATATTGGCACCCTCGGACGGGCGCACAACCTGTTCTTTACCCCGTCGGCAGAGGGCAGGGACTTCAATTCCGTGCTGCAGGAGGTGCAGGAGTACATCTCCGGCGCCTACGCCGCACTCATCACCGAAGGCGGCGAGGACTCCAAGGAACAGCTCATGCGCTATATCACCAAGTACCTGCAGGACCGGCGTATCGCCGTAGCAGGCATGACCCAGACGGAGCTGGTGGACGCCATCTATTCCGAGATGGCGGAGTTCGGCTTCCTGACCCGCTATATTTACGCCGACGGCATTGAGGAGATCAACATCAACTCGTGGCGGGATATCGAGGTGCAGTATTCGGACGGTCGAAGCGAAAAGCTCACGGAACACTTCGATTCGCCGGAACACGCCCTCGCCGTCATCCGGCGAATGCTCCACGCCTCCGGCATGGTGCTGGACAACGCCAGCCCTCTGGTCACGGGGCATCTGACCCGCAACACCCGTATTGCCGCTATGAAGTCCCCCGTGGTGGATGAGGATGTGGGCGTTGCCGCCTCCATCCGAATCGTCAACCGCCACAATCTCAGCCGTGAGGATCTGCTGCGCAGCGGTACGGCCACAGAGGAAATGCTGGACTGGCTTTCCGTATTTTTACGCTATGGGATCTCCATCTGTGTGGCTGGCGCCACCTCCTCCGGCAAGACCACGGCGGCAGGCTGGCTGTTGACCACCATTCCCAACAGCAAGCGTATCTTCACCATCGAGAACGGATCCCGCGAGTTGGAACTGGTGCGGGAGGAAAACGGCAAGGTGGTCAACTCGGTAGTCCACACCTTGACCCGTGACAGTGAAAATGAGCGCCAGCGTGTCGACCAGATCGCATTGGTAGACATCTGCCTGCGCTTCAACCCGGACATTCTGGTCGTAGGCGAAATGCGCGGCGCCGAGGCCAACGCCGCGCAGGAAGCCGCCCGCGTGGGTGTGGCGGTGCTGACCACCATCCACTCCAACTCCTGCGAAGCGACCTACCGCCGCATGGTGTCCCTGTGTAAGCGAGCCGTGGATATGTCGGATGAAACGCTTCTCAGCTATGTGACGGAGGCGTACCCCATCGTGGTCTTCTGCAAGCAGTTGGAGAACAAGCAGCGCCGCATGATGGAGATCATGGAATGCGAGATCCTGCCCGGTGGCGAGCGTCGCTACAACACGCTGTTCCGCTATGTTATCACGGAAAACCACATGGAAGACGGCAAATTCGTCATCGAAGGACATCACACGCAGGTGAACGAGATCTCCATGAGTCTGCGCAAACGCCTGCTGGAAAACGGTATGCCCAACGAGGAACTGCAGGCACTTTTGAACCCCAATAAGGAGGTGAACGCCACTTGACAGCCCTTCTGCTGACTGCGTGCGTCGGCATGATCACCGGCGCATTTCTTATCTTCCGTATCTCGCCCATGGACTTCACGCTTGGTGTGTTCCGCCGGTTGACCGCCGGGCCCAAAAGCATCCGGGATGAGATCAATGAGACCACCCATCGCAAAAAGCCCGGCCTCTTCCGCCGTGAGATATCGGAAGCGCAGACGGTCCTGCAAGCCACCGGCAAGGAGGAACGCTTTCCCGTGCTTTGCGCGGCATCCCTGCTGCTCTTTGCCGTGGGTGCGGGCATCGCCATCATCATGAATAACCTCTTGCTGGTGCCGGTGCTGGCGGCCGGCATGATGTTCCTGCCCTTTTGGTACATCAAGCTCACGGCCGGACACTACAGGAAAGCTGTTACCGCCGAGCTGGAAACGGCGCTCTCCATCATCACCACGGCCTATCTCCGCAGTGAGGATCTGCAGACCGCCGTGGAGGAGAACATCAACTACCTGAACCCGCCCGTGCAAGGCGTGTTCCGCAGCTTCCTCACCCGCATCAAGCACATCGACCCGGATATGAATGCGGCGTTGGCGGAGCTGAAGTCTGCCATTGACAATGAGGTGTGGCGGGAGTGGTGCGAGGCACTCTCCGCCTGCCAGTACGACCACAGCATGAAAAGCACCCTTAATCCCATTGTGGCAAAGCTGTCGGATATGCGCATCATCAATGGGGAGCTGGAGAATCTCGTGTTCGCGCCCCGCAAGGAATTCATCTCCATGGCGGCGCTGGTGGTGCTGAATATCCCGCTGCTGTACTTTCTCAACAAGGACTGGTATGCGGCCTTGATGACCACCGTACCCGGCAAGGCGGTGCTGGCGGTCTGTGCCGCCGCTATCTTTCTCTCCTTTGCCAGAGTGGTCAAGCTGACCCAGCCAATCGAGTATCGGAGGTGACGGACATGACGATCTTACTGTTCCTTTTCGGCGTGGCCGTTGCAGCGGGCTTATTCTTCATTCTGGCAGACATTCTGAAGCTGCCCCGCCTCTCCACGGAGAAGGCACTTCTGTCCGCAGGGCGAGCCGAGAAAAAGCGGATGAAGTCGCTGGACGCGATCTTCCTTGGCTGGGCCATCAAGCTCTCCAAGTTTATCCGAATGGACGAGTACAAGCGTCACCGCATGGAGCGCACGCTGAGTGCCGCCGGCATGGATATGACGCCGGAGGTCTACTTGGCCTATACCATCCTCAAGCCTGCCGCCGCGCTGCTGGCGGTCATTCCGTGTCTGCTGATTTTCCCTCTGCTCTCGCCCATCGTGGTGCTGCTGTCGATATTGCTTTACTTCAAGGAGAGCCGCAAGGCGGAGGAAAAGGTCACCGAACGCCGCGAGAAGATCGAGGGTGAGCTGCCCCGCTTTGTTGCCACAGTGGAGCAGGAGCTGGGAGCAAGCCGCGATGTGCTGACGATCCTTGAAAATTACAAGCGTCACGCCGGTCCCGACTTCGCCCGTGAGCTGGATGTGCTGACAGCGGATATGCGCTCGTCCTCTTACGAGGCGGCACTGGTGCGCTTCGAGGGCAGGC
>CAVHYW010000074.1:0-9565 GCA_963640475.1 bacterium
AGGCGGTGGCCATCGACGAGGTGAAGCGGTTCATCGCCCAGCAGGATCTGGACGCTGCCACCCGCTTCGTGCCGGAGAAGGTCATCCCCAAGGTGGACGGCGAGTTCGGCGAGAAGATCGCCGTCATCGGCGCGGGCCCTGCCGGTATGAGCTGCGCCTTCTATCTGGCGGAGAAGGGCTATCGGCCCACCGTGTTTGAAAAGGAAGAACGCCCCGGCGGCATGCTCATGAACGGCATCCCAAGCTTCCGTCTGGAGAAGGACGTGGTGCAGGCGGAGATCGATATTCTCCGGGAAATGGGCGTGGAGTTCCGCTGCGGCGTGGAGGTGGGCAAAGACGTCACCATCGCCCAGCTTCGTGAGGAGGGCTATCAGGGCTTCTATGTGGCCGTGGGTCTCCAGTCCGGCGGTAAGCTGAACATCCCCGGCGGCGAGACACAGGGCGTTCAGGCCGGTATCGACTTCATGCGCCATGTAAACAGCGGCCTTTGCAGCAAGCTGAGCGGCAGAGTCGTGGTCATCGGCGGCGGCAACATCGGCGCCGACGTGGCCCGCACCGCCCTGCGCTGCGGTGCGGCCTCCGTGGACCTGTACTGTCTGGAGGGCTATGAGGACATGCCCATGGGCGAGGAGGATCGCGGCGAGTGCGAGCGCGAGGGCATCACCATCCACGCGGGATGGGGCCAGACGGAGATCGTGGAGCAGAACGGCAAGTGCGCTGGTATCCGCTTCCGCAAGTGCCTGTCCGTGAAGAACGCCGAGGGCCGCTTTGACCCGAAGTTCGACGATGCCGTTACCGAGGAGACTGCCTGCGACGTGGTGCTGTACTGCATCGGCCAGAAGGTGGAGTGGAAGGAGCTGCTGACGGGTACCAAGGTGGAATTCAACCCCAACGGCACTGTGAAGGCCGACCCCGTCACCTATCAGACCGCCGAGCCGGACATCTTCGTGGGCGGCGACGCCTACACCGGCCAGAAGTTTGCCATCGACGCCATCGCCGCCGGGAAACAGGGCGCGGTGTCCCTGCACCGCTGGGTGCAGCACGCCACACTGACCATCGGCCGTGACCGCCGCCAGTTCATCGAGCTGGACAAGGAGACCGCCCTTATCGCCATCGACAGCTACGACAACACCCCCCGCCAGCAGATCGGCTATAACGAGGCGCTGCGCAAGACCTTCCGGGACGAGCGCGTGGCCTTTACCGAGGAGCAGGTGAAAAAGGAGACGGCCCGGTGTCTGGGCTGCGGCGCCAGCATCGTGGATCCCAACAAGTGCATCGGCTGCGGCATCTGCACCACCAAGTGCGCCTTTGACGCCATCCACCTGCACCGTGAGCGCCCCGAATGCAGCACCATGTATAAGTGCGAGGACAAGATGAAGGCCATCCTGCCCTATATGATCAAGCGCAATTTCAAGATCAAGCGCGCCGCCAGAAAGAGCAAGTGATATGCACGAGCTGGGGATCGTATTTCACGTCATCAAGACCATTGAGCAGGTGGGGCAGGAGCAGGGGCTGCAGAACGTGGCCTCCGTCACGCTGGAGCTGGGCGAAGTGTCCGGCGCCATTCCCCACGAGCTGGAGAGCTGCTGGGACTGGGCGGTGAAGCGGACGGAACTGATGCCCGACGCCAGGCTGCGCATCGAGACCATCCCGGCGGTGACCCACTGCGGCAGCTGCGGGCAGGACTATGCCACCGTGCCCCAGGGCCGTACCTGCCCCCATTGCGGCAGCGGCGACACCTGGCTGATCCGGGGCGATGAGATCAACATCAAGGAGATCGAGACGATATAATGGAACGATGCAAGATCATTGAAGTAAAGGAGAGCGTGTTTGCCAACAACGACCGTGAGGCGGCCCGTCTCCGGGAGGACCTGAAGCGGGATAAGACCTTCCTGCTGAACCTGATGTCCTCGCCCGGCAGCGGCAAGACCACCACGCTGCTGCGCACCATCGAGTCGCTGAAGGACGAGCTGCGCATGGGCGTCATGGAGGCGGACATCGACTCAGACGTGGACGCGGAGAAGATCGCCGCGGCGGGCGTGAAGTCCATCCAGCTCCACACCGGCGGCATGTGCCATCTGGACGCGGGCATGACGGAGCAGGGATTGAAGGAGATCGGTACCGGCGACCTGGATTTGGTAGTGCTGGAGAACGTGGGCAATCTGGTTTGTCCGGCGGAGTTCGACACCGGCGCGGTGAAGAACGCCATGATCCTCTCGGTGCCGGAGGGCCACGACAAGCCCCTCAAGTACCCGCTGATCTTCACGGTGTGCGACGCGCTGATCATCAACAAGATCGACGTGCTGCCCTACTTTGACTTCGACATGGACAAGGTGGTGGAGTACGCCCACATGCGCAATCCCAAGCTGAAGATTTTCCCCATCTCCGCCAAGACCGGCGAGGGTGTGGACGCCTGGTGCGACTGGCTCCGCCGGCAGGTAAAGGACTGGACAAACTGAAAAAAGGACGGTACTCGGCCGAGTACCGTCCTTTTTTATCG
Source organism: bacterium (assembly GCA_963640475.1). Taxonomy (GTDB): domain Bacteria; phylum Bacillota; class Clostridia; order Oscillospirales; family Oscillospiraceae; genus Vescimonas. The sequence continues at coordinate 2,501 of CAVHYW010000074.1, forward strand.
CTTAGATTTTATCGCTCAGACCCGGTGCAGAATGGCATCCAGATCCTGCTGGGGCGCGGTGATGGGCTGGAGTCCATAGGCGTCCACCAGCGTTTTCACCACCGTCTCAGACAGGAAGGCGGGCAGGGTGGGGCCAAGGTAGATGTTCTTGACGCCCAGCGCCAGCAGGCTCAGCAGGATACACACCGCCTTCTGCTCATACCACGACAGCACCAGCGTCAGCGGCAGGTCATTGACAGTGCAGCCAAAGGCCTCCGCCAGCGCCAGCGCGATGCGGACGGCACTGTATGCGTCGTTGCACTGGCCCACGTCCAGAATACGGGGGATACCGCCGATCTCGCCCAGATCCAGATCGTTGAACCGGAACTTGCCGCAGGCCAGCGTCAGCACCAGCGAGTCCATGGGCGTGCGCTTGACGAATTCCGTGTAGTAGTTGCGGCCGGGGTGGGCGCCGTCGCAGCCGCCCACCAGAAAGATGTGCTTCACCGCGCCGCTTTTGATGGCCTCGATGATCTGGGGGGCCTTGTCCAGCACGGCGGCGTGGGCAAAGCCGGTGGTCACCATGTGGCCGCCGTTGACGCCGCTCATGCTCTGGTCGGTCTGATAGCCGCCCAGCGCCTGTGCCTGACGGATGAGAGGGGAGAAATCCTTGTGGCCCTGCGCGTCGGCGGAAATATGCCGCAGTCCGTCATAGCCCACCACCGAGGTGGTGTAGACCCGGTCGGCATAGCTGGGCCGGGGCGGCATCAGGCAGTTGGTGGTGAACAACACCGGCGCGGGGATGTTGGCGAACTCCTTCTGCTGGTTCTGCCATGCCGTGCCGAAGTTGCCCGCCAGATGGGGGTACTTCTTCAAGCCGGGATAGCCGTGGGCGGGCAGCATCTCGCAGTGGGTGTAAACGTTGACGCCCCGTCCGGCGGTCTGCTCCAGCAGCTGGTGCAGGTCATCCAGATCGTGGCCGGACACCACGATGAAGGGGCCTTTCTTCACATCGATGTTGACGCGGGTGGGCACCGGATCGCCGAAGGTCTCCGTGTTGGCCCGGTCCAGCAGCGCCATGCACCGGAAATTGATCTGGCCGAACTCCATGATGAGGGCCAGCCACTCCTCTACGCTGTGTTCCTGCGCCAGCGCGGCAAGGCCCTTGTAGAACCACTTTTCCACCTCCTCGTCGCGATAGCCCAGATTCATGGCGTGGTGGGCGTAGGCCGCCATGCCCTTCAAGCCGAACAGCAGCGTGGCCCGCAGAGAGACGGTGTCCGTCTCGCCCTTCCAGAGCCATGCGCTGTCCTCGTCGGCGGTGGAGCCGCCCTGCCGCCATAGCGCTTCGCTGACCCGGTCGGTAAAGGCACGGATGGCGGCGTTGTCGAAGTTCACGTTGGTCAGGGTGGTGAACAGTCCGTCCGCCAGCAGCCTTGTTATCTCCGGCGGATATTCCTCCCGCTGGCGGCAGACCTCCGCCAGACGGATCAGACGGCACACCAGCTTGTCCTGCAAGTGAGCGGTCTCCGGCTGCTTGCCGCATACGCCGGTCTTGACGCAGCCGCTGCCGCCGGCGGTTTGCTGGCATTGAAAACAAAACATTTCTGACATGGTACATACCTCCTGTGATGGTTGCAGGTAGTATGTGCCATTTGGGGAAGGAATATCAACGAATAAATAGAAACGGCACGCTTTTGCGTGCCGTTTCTATTTGATGTAAGAGAGAAAACAAGTTGTCGGCAGTTTTCAGGCGGCGGCGTGGCTAGGCTTGAACACGCGGGCGTTGTCGCGCTCCTCACGCGCACGCTCCATCAGGTTGGCCTTTGCGGTGCTCCAGGTGAACACAGCGCCCAGCAGCAGGGGCAGGTAGCCACCGGCTTCACGGACGGGGGCGTCAGCGGCGGTCATCAAAAAGGCGGTCGCCACCACCAGCATGAGGGAAACGATAGAGATCATAAGTAAGTGTTGATGTTTTTCATGGTAGTGTCCTCCTTGAAAAAGTATTTTTAGGGGTCTCTTGCTTCTGTGACTATATAGTAGAATAATTAACAAGAAAAGTAAAGCTATGGAATGTTATAACTCATATCAGTATCACTGTTAGCTGAATAGAGTGCGCAGACAGGCAAAAACCGGGTTGAAGGAATGAAAAAAGTGTGATATCATCAAATATACAGCATCAAACAACAAGGGAGGACGCCGTAATGATCTATACCGATGCTTATGCCTCTCCGCTGGGCGCCATCACCCTTGCCAGCGACGGTACGGCTTTGACGGGTCTGTGGTTCGACGGGCAGAAGTATTTCGGCAGCACACTGCCGCAGGAGACTGTCCGGAGGGAGGATATCCCGGTGTTCACGGAGACAAAGCGGTGGCTGGATACCTATTTCTCTGGCAAGGAACCAGACTTTACACCATCGCTGCGGTACGATATGACGCCCTTCCGCAAGGCTGTTTGCGATATCATGCTGACCATTCCTTATGGACATACCATGACCTACGGTGAGATCGCGGAGCGGCTTGCCGCGCGGCAGGGGAAGGCTCACATGTCGGCGCAGGCCGTCGGCGGTGCGGTGGGACGCAATCCCATCTCTCTGATCGTTCCCTGTCACCGGGTGGTGGGCACCAATGGAAGCCTGACCGGCTATGCCGGCGGCATCGGCCGGAAGGTCAGGTTGCTAAAGCTGGAAGGGGCCGATATGACAGGACTGTTTGTACCGAAAAGCGGGACGGCATTGTAAAATAAAATTACTTTACATATAAGGAGGAAACTGGCATGAGACAGTATGTGATCGACGCCTTTACCGACCATGTGTTCGCGGGCAATCCCGCCGCCGTCTGTGTGATGGACAAGTGGCTGGACGAGGAAAAGATGATGGCCATTACCATTGAGAACAACCTCTCCGAGACGGCCTTTGCCGTGAAGGAGGGGGAGAAGTATCACCTGCGGTGGTTCACGCCCGGCGGCGAGATCGACCTGTGCGGCCACGCCACGCTGGGAACGGCCTGCGCCATCATGACCTTTGTGGATACCGCACTGACCGAGGTCACCTTTACCACACTGTCCGGTGACCTGACAGTAGTGCGCCATGGCGACCTGTACGAAATGGATTTTCCCGCCTATGAGCTGAAAAGCGTGCCGGTGACGCAGGCTATGGCGGACGCCATGAACGGGGCTATGCCCAAGGCTGCCTACATGGGTCGCGACCTGCTGTGCGTGTTTGATGACGAGTCCATCGTCCGCGATATGACGGTGGATCAGGAGAAGGTGCGGGCGCTGGACGGCCTGCTGCTTCACGCCACCGCGCCGGGCAAGGATGTGGACTGCGTGTCCCGCAGCTTCGCCCCCAAGTGCAATGTGCCGGAGGATCCCGTTTGCGGCTCCGGCCACTGCCACATCGTCCCCTATTGGGTGAAGGCGCTGGGCAAGGACAGTCTGGTGGCCTATCAGGCCAGCCGCCGGGGCGGCACGCTGTACTGCACGCAGGTGGGCGAGCGTATCAAAATGAGCGGCAAGGCCGCCGTATACTCCGTGGCGGATATCAACATAGACTGAGAATTTGTGACAAAGAAAGGAGAACGACCGATGGATGCGTTCAAGAGAAATTTCGGCTTCGGCTTCATGCGCCTGCCCATGCAGGAGAAGGAAGTGGACATCGCGGAGACCTGCCGCATGGTGGATGCCTTTTTGGAGGCGGGCTTCAACTACTTTGACACCGCCCACGGCTATCTGGAGGGCAAGAGCGAGCTGGCGCTGAAGGAGTGCCTGACCAGCCGCTATCCCCGTGACCGGTATACGCTGACCAACAAGCTGACCAGCTTCTACTTTAAAAGGGAAGAGGACATCCGTCCGCTGTTTGAGAGCCAGCTGGCCGCCTGCGGTGTGGAGTATTTCGACTACTATCTGATGCACGCCCAGAGTGCGGAGATCTTCAAGCACTTCAAGAGCTGCCGCGCCTATGAGACGGCTTTTGCCCTGAAAGAGGAGGGGAAGGTGCGCCATGTGGGTATTTCCTTCCATGACCGGGCAGAGGTGCTGGAGCAGATCCTGACGGAGTATCCCCAGATCGAGGTGGTGCAGATCCAGTTCAACTATCTGGATTACGACGATCCCGCGGTGCAGAGCCGGAAGTGCCATGAGGTGTGCCGGAAGCACGGCAAGCCGGTGATCGTCATGGAGCCGGTGAAGGGCGGCAATCTGGTAAAGCTGCCGGAGGATGCTAAAGCCGTGCTGGACGAGCTGCACGGGGGAAGTCCCGCCAGCTATGCCATCCGCTTTGCCGCAAGCTTTCCGGGGATCGCCATGGTGCTGTCCGGTATGAGCAATATGGAACAGATGCAGGACAACATCAGCTTTATGCAGGCGTTCAAGCCGCTGGACGAGCAGGAGCTTGCCGCCGTGAAGAAGGTGCAGGAGATCTTCCGGAGTAAGAACCTGATCCCCTGTACTGCATGCCGGTACTGTGTGGACGGCTGTCCCATGCATATCGCCATCCCTGACCTGTTTGCTACCATGAATACCAAGCAGCTTTATCACGACTGGAATGCCGATTACTATTATAACGAGGTCCATGCCCGACCCGGTCACAAGGCCTCCGACTGCGTGAAATGCGGCCGGTGTGAAAAGGCATGTCCCCAGCATCTGCCCATCCGTCAGCTGTTGATGGACGTGGTGGAGGAGTTTGAGAAGAAAGAGAAATAAGCAGGGGATCGGGAAAACCAGCTGCGAAAAAGCTGCTTGTGCCGCTGACAGTACGCTCCGGGAATCATAAAAAATCAAACCTCCGGCCGAGCCGGAGGTTTGATTTTTTAATAGACATTATGGAACCGTGTAAAAATCGAACCAAGCGGGATACCACGACTGCAAGTAGAAAAGCTTTACAGCAGCATGATGCCGGCATCCGCGCAGGCTTTCTCGGTCTCCTTGTCCCATAGGCTGGCCTGTACCTCACCGATGTGGCAGGTGCCGATCATGATCATGCACAGGCGGGACTGGCCGATACCGCCGCCGATGGTCAGGGGCAGCTCACCGTTCAGCAGCATCTTGTGGAAGGGCAGCTCACGGCGGTCATTGCAGCCGCGGGCGTTCAGCTGATAGTCCATAGCGGCCTCGTCCACACGGATGCCCATGGAGGAGATCTCAAAGGAGCTGTCAAGAACAGGATTGTACAGCAGGATGTCGCCGTTCAGGGACCAATCGTCATAGTCGGGAGCGCGACCGTCATGGGGTTTGCCGGAGCGCTTCAGGTTGTCGCCGATCTGCATCAGGAACACGGTGTGGTGCTCACGGCAGATGGCGTGCTCACGCTCCTTGGGGGTCAGATCGGGCCAGCGATCCTCCAACTCCTGGGTGGTGACGAAATAGACCTCGCGCTCCAGCTTGGTGTGTAGGCTGGGGAAAGCGATCTGCAAGGCGTCGTTGGTTTCCACAACAGCACCCACGATGGCGCGGACGGTCTGCTTCAGGAAGTTGACGTTGCGGTCTTCGCGGGAGATGACCTTTTCCCAGTCCCACTGATCCACATAGACAGAGTGGAGATTGTCCACCTCTTCGTCGCGTCGAATGGCGTTCATATCGGTGAACAGGCCCTTGCCCACGTTGAACTCATAGCGCTTCAGCGCCAGACGCTTCCACTTGGCCAGAGAGTGCACCACCTGACCATTGGCGCCCACATCGGGGATATCGAAGGAAACGGGACGCTCCACGCCGTTCAGGTTATCATTCAGACCGGAATCCTCACGGACAAACAGGGGAGCGGAGACCCGGCGCAGATTCAGCGCCTGCCCCAGATTGACCTGAAAGTTACTCTTGATGAACTCGATGGCGCGCTGCATCTCATAGACGGACAGTGGCGTCTTGTAACCGGCGGGAATGAAAACCTTACTCATGCCTAAGCACCTCTTTCAAATAAATATGTACTCTATTATAATAAAGTGCATGGGGATTGGCAAGAGAAAAAATTCCTAAATCTTGCATAAAAAATCGCCGCATCCTTGTGGATGCGGCGATTTTAAGAAGAAAGCTTACTTGTAGGACTCGATCATGGCCTTGAAGGCGGGCAGGCTGCGGCGGATCATGTCGTTGGACACGCAGTAGCTCAGGCGGAAGAAGCCGGGGCAGCCGAAGCCGTCAGCGGGGACCACCAGCAGATTATGGTTCAGCTTGGCCTTTTCGGAGAAAGCGTTGGCGTCGCCATTGGGAGCCTTGACAAACAGATAGAAAGCACCGTCGGGCTTGGCGCACTCATAGCCCATCTCGGTCAGGCTGTTGTACAGCAGGTTGCGGTTTTCGTCGTAAGCCACCAGATCGGGGCGCTCCTCGGCGCAGTACTCGATGACCTTCTGCATCAGAGTGGGCGGGCAGACGTGGCCCATGATACGGGCAGCGCCGGAGATGGCGGCGTACACCTCGTGGCTGTCATCGGCGAAGCCGGGGACGTAGACGTAGCCGATACGCTCACCGGGCAGGGACAGAGACTTGGAGTAGGAATAGCACACGATGGTATTCTTGTAGATGCAGGGGATGAAGGGCACCTTCACACCGCCGTACACCAGCTCACGGTAAGGCTCGTCGGCGATGATATAGATGGGATGGCCGTACTCGGCGCTCTTGCGCTCCAGAAGGGCGGCCAGACCCTTCAGGGTCTCCTCGGTGTACACGACGCCGGAGGGGTTGTTGGGGGAATTGACGATGATGGCCTGGGTGTGATTGGTGATGCGCTTCTCTACCTCGTCCAGCTGGATCTGGAATGCCTTGGTGTCAGCGGGAACGACAACCAGCTTGCCGCCGTTGGCGTTGACGAAGGGACGGTACTCAGGGAAGAAGGGGGCGATGGCCATGATCTCGGTGTCAGCGTCCACGATCAGCGCCTTGATAATGGAGATCAGGGCGGGAGCGGCGCCGCAGGTAAAGAACAGCTCGCTGGCCTTCACATCCAGACCGAAGCGGGCAGCCAGATCCTTGGCGACAGCGGCGCGGGCCTCTTCAAAGCCGGGTGCCATGGAGTAGCCGTGCAGCTTGATGGAGTCGGTCTCGTCCACGATCTTCTTGATGGACTCGTTGACCTTCTTGGGGGCGGGGATGCT